>JABEVJ010000306.1 GCA_013043985.1 Legionellales bacterium
TTCAAGATGCGAAGTTTGCATCGTCGGCTAAACGCGATGCCGACATGATGCCTCCTTACGAAAAGCTCGAAATAGTATGAACTATTCCTTCGCTTTTCTTAAGGAGCACATCATGCCGTCCTCATCGTTTATCCTTGATGCAAACTTCTCATCTTGAAGTGCGTTGGGTATAGTAACGATTGATCTTATTTGATACAACTAGGGTAAATCCCTAGGGTAAATCCCTAGGGTATCCTCTAAGTTTCTCCTCGATCTCCTAAAATTATTTCAGTACAATAGGGTTTGTTGACATTGCTTCTTTTCGCTTCAGAGAAGCAATTGTCAACACCCACATTAATATATCTTAATAAAATGCGAGTCATCACTCATGTTCATCACCACACAACTCTTATCGCCACTCTCACCATTGCGTGAAAAAATAACCGATGCCTATCGCGAAGACGAAACAGCCTGTCTAACTAACTTGCTGAGTTATGCACAGCTTCCTGTCGCTGAAGTCGAGCTTATTCAGCAAAAGGCTTATCGTTTAGTTGAAACCGTTCGTGCCAAACGATTAAGTACAGGCAGTATCGATGCATTTATGCATCAATATTCGTTATCAAGCGATGAGGGGATTGCGTTAATGTGCCTGGCAGAGTCTTTGCTGCGCGTTCCTGATTCCGCAACTCAGGACAAACTGATTCGAGATAAATTGACCTCTGCAAATTGGCACACTCATGCAGGGCAAAGCCATTCGATGTTTGTTAATGCAACAACATGGGGCTTGATGCTGACAGGAACTTTATATCAATGGGATAATTCAAAGGATAACTTTTTTTTAAGATCGTTGAAAAAGTTAGCTGCACGGACTGGCGAGCCATTTATTCGTCAGGCGGTTGGTTATGCTATGCAAATTATGGGCAAACAATTTGTCATGGGTCGCACGATTGAGGAAGCAATTAAACGAGCAAAAGCAAATGAAGCACGTGGTTATCGCTACTCTTATGACATGCTGGGTGAAGCTGCCAGAACCCACGAAGATGCTGAGTATTATTTTCAGTCTTATGAAAAAGCTATTCATGCCATTGGTGCGGATGCTAAAAATAGCGGGCCTGAAGTCAGCCCAGGTATTTCAGTGAAGTTATCGGCACTTTATCCGCGCTACGAGCTTGCCAAAAAAACCAACGTGATGACGATTCTTGTTCCTAAAGTGTTGCAGCTTGCCCTATTAGCCAAGCAATATAATATCGGTTTTACCATTGATGCAGAAGAAGCAGAGCGGCTCGATTTGTCGCTAGATATTATTGAAATAGTACGCAGCGATCCTGCTTTAGGTGGTTGGCACGGATTTGGTCTTGCTTTGCAGGCCTATCAAAAGCGTGCATTTTGGGTGATTGATTGGCTTGCTGATTTAGCCGCAAGGACACAACATCGAATTATGTTGCGTTTAGTGAAAGGTGCTTATTGGGATGCAGAAATTAAACTTTCGCAGGAAAAAGGTCTGGATGGCTATCCTGTTTTTACACGTAAAGTGGCAACCGATGTTTCCTATCTTGCCTGTGCTAAAAAAATAATCAGCTATGGTGCATTGTTTTATCCCCAATTCGCGACCCATAATGCGTATACCGTTTCAGCAGTCATGCAGTTAATGACAGATAAGGACTTAATGTATGAGTTTCAATGTCTGCATGGAATGGGCGAAAGCCTCTATGATGAAATTGTGACTACAAGCTTACCTTGTCGTATTTATGCTCCGGTAGGAACCCATGAGGATTTGCTTGCTTATTTAGTTCGTCGTTTGTTGGAAAATGGCGCAAACAGTTCTTTTGTGAATCGAATTGTCGATGAAAAAGAACCAATTGAAAATTTAATTATTGATCCTTGTGTGAAACTGCAGCAATTAGGCGTGATACCCCATGGAAGTATTCCCTTGCCTCGTCATCTCTACGGTGATGAACGAAAAAACTCTCAAGGAATTGATATGACCAATCAACTTACTTTGATTAGCTTGCAAAAGTCTCTCAACGATACCATGCAAACCCCATGGCAGGGTGGGGTGATTATTAATGGTCAACTCATGGATGGTGAAACACAGATCATTACCAATCCAAATGATCGCAGCCAACAAGTAGGTACAGTGACGATTGCTGACAGCAAACAAGTTGAACAAGCACTTTCTCTGGCGAATCAAGCAAGAGCACATTGGGATAAAACTCCAGTGGCTGAACGCGCAGCTTGTCTTGATAAGGCAGCGGATTTACTGGAAGAGCAACAAATGCTTTTTATGGCACTCGCCATTCGCGAAGCAGGTAAAACATTGAGTGATGCGATTGCCGAAGTGCGCGAAGCAGTGGATTTTTGCCGTTATTATGCAGCCCAGGCACGAGAACATTTTAGTGTACCCCAGCAAATGAAAGGGCCAACCGGAGAATCGAATACGCTTGAACTTCATGGTCGGGGCGTGATTGCCTGTATTAGTCCCTGGAACTTTCCATTAGCGATTTTTATAGGGCAAATAACAGCGGCTTTAGTGGCTGGTAACTGTGTGATTGCTAAACCTGCTGAGCAAACGCCATTAATTGCCAGTTATGCGGTGAAGTTATTGCATCAAGCAGGTATTCCGGTTGACGTTTTACACTTATTACCAGGTCGCGGTGAAGTGGTGGGAGCGGCTTTAGTGGCAGATGTGCGGATTAATGGTGTGATGTTTACTGGCTCAACAGACACAGCTCGTTTAATTAATCAGTCTTTAGCTGCACGCACGGGTGCAATTGTTCCGCTGATTGCCGAAACAGGCGGTCAAAATGCGATGATAGTTGATTCTTCTGCGTTACCCGAGCAAGTGGTTGCAGATGTAGTTTTGTCGGCATTTGGCAGTGCAGGACAACGTTGCTCTGCATTACGGGTACTTTTTATTCAGGAAGATATTGCCGATAAAGTTATTCGAATGCTGCAGGGAGCGATGGCAGAGTTAAGCATCGGTGATCCTGCTTTGTTAGAGACAGATATTGGACCTGTGATTGATGAAGAAGCTTTATCTATGTTAGAGGCGCATTTTAACAAGATGCAGCAGATTGGAAAATTGATCTATCAGATACCCTTGAAGCCGGATGTTAAAACACGTGGAAGCTTTTTCCCTCCTTGTGCTTTTGAAATTGACTCGTTATCACTGCTTGAAAAAGAGGTTTTTGGACCTTTCCTGCATATTATCCGCTTCAAAGGCGAGGAGTTAGACAAGCTTATTGCATCCATCAACGCAACAGGATATGGATTAACCATGGGGATTCATACCCGCATTGAAGAGACGGCAAATTATATTCGTGAACGTGTTCATATTGGCAATACCTATGTTAATCGGGGCATGACGGGCGCAGTAGTTGGCGTTCAGCCGTTTGGAGGTGAGGGTTTGTCAGGCACCGGGCCAAAAGCAGGCGGGCCTCATTATTTATTTCGTTTATGCACGGAAAGATCGGTTTCAATTAATACTACTGCGGCGGGGGGAAATGCTTCATTGATGTCGTTGGAAGAGTGATTTTTCTGTGCCGGACATTTTTTCTCCTGTAGGGACAAACAATGGAAAAACCTCGGTGTCATTGCGAGCGCAGCGAAGCAATCCAGAGTAGTCATAAATGTTGAGATAGTGATTTTACGCTCTTTCTTCTGGATTGCTTCGCTGCGCTCGCAATGACGAGCGTTGAGAGTTGTTTGATGTATTTTTTCAATTTTTGTCCGGCACAGAGGGTTTGGGTTCCATAAAAATATGTTTTTAATATAACTTTAAGAATTTTCAGATAAAAAGTGATGTCAATCTGAATAATGAATGTTATAGGACGAAAAACATGAGCAATTTAAAGAAATATATTCAAATGAGATGAGTGAGTTAATAAGTAAGTTAACCACTGAGTTGGATATGGATGAGTCTGACATTATTACGGTATTGCGTGTGATAGGATTGCTGCATGATTCGGCCAGACGTAACGAATTTAATGATTTGTGGGATAGAGAGAGTGCACAAAATTGCAAAAATGTTTTGTTGGAAGAAGGTTTTTCAGATTTTATTGCCGAGTTATTTAGTGCGGCAATGGCATATAAAGACAATCCCAAGGCATTTACTCGGTTTCTTAAGATAAAAAATATTCCTGAGTCATCTTGGCCAAGTTATCACTATTTAAGAATGCTGATTCGTTTAAGTGATTGTTTTGATATAATTCGTTGTGTTGGACAATTTCAGCTACAGTATACTTTTTCCGATATTGCGATGATTCCTTTTCTAAAGCAAGCAGAATTAATAGAACCTTTTATTGATTTTGCAAAAAAAGTCCATCATATTATTTACCAGTGTCACCAATTTTATAATATTAACTTATTTTTAATTTATTTATCTAGAGCAAAGCAATATGGACTAAATTTGAATGAACTGGAGAATGCGGAAATAAAAAACGCGGCTTCTAATTTTAAACTGCTTTATCAGGCTGGATATTTATTGAAAATTTTAGGGAAATATATAAAAATAAATAGGGAAAAATATCTAAAAGAAAAAATTGATTGGACTATTTTTGAGAGTTTACAGGAAATTTCTTTATCAAAGATATTAAATAAAATAAATCAAGAACATATCAATTTAATTGAAATTTTTGATAATCCTGATATTGAATCATTCGAAAAAATAATTGATTTAATTTGTCTTGGAAATCAAGAGGTTAAAGATGTGTTTAAAATTACTTTAGATGAACAAGCTCATAATCAACCTTTTATTCATGCGGGCGAGATTGAATTTGTTTCATTTTTCCTGAAAGATGATGCGATAGGAACGTTCCTTGAGTTATCGACACATAAA
>JABEVJ010000307.1 GCA_013043985.1 Legionellales bacterium
GCAAGCTATTTAACGAAAACAAGAACCAATTTTTACCGATTACACTCTTTTTGCAGCCAAAGAACCAATTGTCAACAGACCCTATAGTTTGCAGACTTATTGAGGGCTACACGCTAAAAAATATTTTTATTAAAAACCCACAAAATAACGCCTTCAACACTCCGATAGCGCAACTAAAACATTGTCGCGCACCAACAGCAGTGAGCCAATCCTTTCAAGCACACGCTCCAAAATCTTGTCATTTTTATAAACCCGCCCCAGCATCAAGGCTCCCTGAAATTGAGCGGTCATATCTTCGGCAATTCTCTGAGCAGTCTCAAAATTGAGACGCTCGGCCAAAATTCGTGTTAGCGTATTTATCCACTCATCAAAGAAACGCTTCACTGATTGCACACATTGGGGCTGATTATCAATTAACTCCAATGCCATATTTCCCATTAAACAGCCACCCGGACGAGCAGCGTAAAAAGCGCCTAACTTTTGTGACAATTGAACCAATTTTTGCTCAGCAGGCAATCCAGACGTAACAACTGGTTTAAAAATACCCTCATGAACCAGCTCATGAAAATACGTTAAAATCAATACTGC
The DNA here is from genome assembly GCA_013043985.1 of Legionellales bacterium. GTDB lineage: Bacteria > Pseudomonadota > Gammaproteobacteria > UBA1113 > UBA1113 > JABEVJ01. The sequence continues at coordinate 589 of JABEVJ010000307.1, forward strand.
TAACTGTTGTTTACTATCAATGTAATTATAAACACTCGCTTTGCTCAAACCGCATGTTTTAGCGATATCATCAATTGATGAAAAATGATATCCTCGAATATTAATCAATTCTGCTGCACGCATGATAAAATCGATTTTATCAATTTTTTTATTGACCATGATGCTTCCTTATATCGATTCTTTAGTATGGCAGCATAGCAGGTATTCAGTTAAGCGAGAAGCGGATATTTTTAAGGAGTAAATTATGCCAGCGCCAAAAAAACTACATCTTACACCAATGCAGCAGGAAGTTCGGGAGCTCTCAGATCGGATTGTTGAGGCGCAACGCCCCATTCGTGTTCTTGATGCTGTAAGATTTGGGAATGAAGAAATAAAGAAAAAATTTTTTGAACAAAAAGGCAAGGAATTGCCTGACATCCCTAAAAATTACTATGAATCCCGACCACTTTCCTTTGATTCAAAAGAAAAAAAACGAGAACTATATGGTATTGAAAGGGATATTCGTAAAAAATTGGGACAATTTACTGGAGTAGGCAACATAATGGAACGAATGTGCCGTGAATACCGTGAGGTAGTGCGTATGTTAAATGCACGGGGCACGGACGAGTTTTCATTTATTTCGCAAGAACTTTATGGCAGCTCACAGGATGCCTTCTATGCCGGAGCTCCTACTTTACAGGATCTCGGTAAACTTTTGGCAAACACATTACCTGAACTCAAGAAAAACCTCAGTCATAGTGATGAGGTTAAAATTTACACAGGCGAGGATGCAGTGTCTATTTTAAGTAAAGAATTGAATGCCTATTTTGGTGAAAATGAGGAACAAACTCGAGTTAAAGTAAGCGATAATATCATTGCTGATGCATCAGCAGGAGCCGAATGCATTAAGCTGCGCCAAGACGCAATGTTTAGCAAACGTGATCTTCGTGTATTAGAGGTTCATGAAGGTTGGGTTCATCTTGGTACCACGCTGAATGGAATGGCGCAGCCTATTTGTACTTTTTTGAGTAAAGGCCCGCCTTCATCCACGATCACACAAGAGGGACTGGCAATTATTACGGAAATTTTTACCTTTTCGTCTTTTCCAGATAGAGTTCATCGATTAATCAATCGGGTAAATGCAATTGCCATGGCTGAAAACGGAGCTGATTTTCTCGATATTTACCATTTTTTTGAAGAACAAGGCTTAGATGGAAATGCCGCGTATTCTGCCGCATCGCGAGTTTTTCGTGGAAGTCTGCCAGATGGATTGCCGTTTACTAAAGATCTTGTCTACAGTAAGGGATTTATTTTGATTTACAACTATATTCGACTGGCTGTCCAAAGAGGTCTGCTCTCGATGATTCCACTTTTATTTGTGGGAAAAACAACCCTGGAAGATTTACATATACTAGAAGATCTGGTCAATGAGGGCTTAGTCACGCTGCCAGTGTATCTTCCCCCCCCCTTTCGAGACTTATCGGGGTTAAGTGCCTGGATGTGTTATTCACTCTTTTTAAATAAACTTGATCTAGGGCAGCTAGCGTTAAGTTATCAGAATCTTTTTTAGTGTTTCTGACCCCTCACCTTATTACTGACTTTTTCCATCACCAAATAAAACAAAGGTGTGACAAATAAAGTAAAAAGTTGTGAAAACAACAAGCCCCCAATCATCGCAATCCCTAACGAACGGCGGGAAGCCCCGCCCGCCCCTAAACCAATTGCAATTGGAATAGCTGCTGCAATAGCGGCTACAGTAGTCATCAGAATAGGACGAAACCGCGTCATGCAAGCTTGAATAATGGCTTCTTTTGGAGAAAGCTTGTCGTTTCGTTGTGCTTCAATGGCAAAATCGACCATCATAATGCCATTTTTTTTCACTAAGCCAATTAAAACAATCAAGCCAATGAAACTGTATAAATTTAACTGTTGCTGAAACAGCGGCAATACCACTAAACCACCAAACAACGCAAAAGGTAAGGCCGTTAAAATAGTCAATGGATGAATAAAATCTTCATATAATATCGCTAAAACCATGTAAATAACCAAAATACTCACTAATAACAATAGCGGTAGCGTTTTCATGGTATCTTGAAAAGATTGCGCTGTTCCAATAAAACTGCCACTGATATCTGAAGGCAAGGTTTTTGCTGCAACCGCATTGATTTCATTGGTGACCTGACTGAGCGAAACTGAGCTTGGGATATCAAATGACAAGGTCACTGAAGGCAATAAACCATAGTGACTAACTACAAGCGGCCCTGCGTGCTCTGAAACCCTGGCAACCGACAATAAAGGCACGCTGCCACCATTGGGAGAGGGAATATACAATGAATTTAAATCACTCAAACTCGCCTGATATTTGGGATCAACCTCAATAATCACTTGATATTGGCTGTCTGCGGTCATGATCTCACTGATCTCGCTCGCTCCATAGGCAAGATAAAGAAAATTTTCAATGCCGTCAGGTGTTAAGCCTACTGCTGCAACCTGATCGCGCAAGAGGTGAATATCAATTTCTGGATTATTCAATTGCAAATCACTATTGAGATCAAGAATATTCTTATTTTTTTGAAGTTCATTTTGCAGTTTTTCTGAGGCATTGATCAGATCAGTCCAATTCATTCCTTGTAAAACGTACTGATAATTACTGGGTGAAGCAACAGCACCAATGCTGATCATCGGTGGATTCTGCAAATAAACTTTTAAGCCAGGAATTTGTGACAATTGCCGACGAAGCTGCGCAATAACCTGATCAGCATCTAATGATCGCTGAGCTGCTGGCTTCAATCGAATAGTAAATCTTCCTGTCGTGGTATTGGCCACCCCACCAGCACCCTGCCCAACCGATGAAACGACCCCTTCCACGTTAGGATTACTCTGAATAATCGTTGCGGCTTTTTCTTGTCGTTGGACAAAGTCAGGATACGGAATCCCTTCGGGAGCTTGTGTTGCTCCGCGAATTAAACCCGTATCTTCAGAAGGTATAAAACCCTTGGGTATCCATACAAACAGTCCCAATGTCAGTAATAGCGTTATCAACGCAGGAATAAAAACAAATTTCGGTCTATCAACAACCCAACGCAATGCAATCTCATATCGAACCCGGCAATGATCAAAAAAGTCGAGGAATCGATGTTTTGTTTCAAGATGAGTGGCATGAGTTGGTAAAAATCGACTACATAACATCGGTGTCAAGGTCAAAGCAACCACACCCGATAAAAAAATAACCGTAGCGACCACGACTGCAAACTCATGAAACAATCGTCCAATCATGCCACCCATAAATAATAAGGGAATAAAAACAGCAATCAATGATATTGTCATGGATAATATCGTGAAAGAAATTTCACTTGAACCCAACAAGGTAGCAAGTTCGCGCGGTATCCCCTCTTCCAGATGACGGACAATATTTTCAAGCACCACAACCGCATCATCAATCACAAATCCAACAGCCAAAACCAAGCCCATCAAGGAAAGATTGTCCAGTGAATAGCTCGCTAAATACATGACCGCAAAAGTGCCCAGCACAGAAACAGGCAGTGCCAGCAAGGTAATAATCATCGAAGGAAAACTATTCAAAAATAAATACATCACGATGCCAACTAATAAGGCGGCAAACAACAATGTATACTCCATATCATCGATAGAGGCTTTAATAAATTCTGACCTGTCATAGGTCACAAATAATTTTGCACCGCCCGGCAATTGTTTCAGCAACGTCGGCAATTGCGCACGGATATCTTGCACAACCTGAACGGTGTTGGCATCTGGTTGACGTGAAATGGCAAGCACGATAGCTCGTTTTCCGTTATACCAGGTCGCTGCTTTATCATTTTGTATACTATCGATCGCGGTGGCCACGTCTTTGAGACGGACTGGCGCATTATTCTGATAAGTTATAATGGCATTATTAAATTCAGCGGCATTATATAATTGACCATCTGTTTTGAGTACATGATAACGCGAACTCATCTGCATTGTGCCTGAAGGCTGGTTGGTATTGACCTCTTGGATAGCTTTACTTAATACATCTAAACCAATGCCTCGCAAGGCCAGTGCGGTCGGGTTCACATAAATTCGTACTGCATATTGTTGCGGACCATAAACATCCACTTCGGATACCCCGTTCACCATGGATAAGCGTTCTGCAACATAATTTTCAGCATAGTCATCAAGCTCGGTCATTTTGACATGCTCGCCTGAGAACGCTAAATATAAAATCGGTGAGTCTGCAGGGTTTATTTTCCAAAAAGTGGGTTGGTCAGTCATTTCCTTTGGTAAACCAGACGATGCTTCTGAAATGGCAGTTTGTACATCCTGCGCCGCCGCATCAATATTGCGCGATAAATCAAATTGAATCGTAATACGGGTTGAGCCGTCTGTGCTGACAGAGCTCATAGAATCAATACCAGAAATAGAGCTTAACTGTTTCTCCAGAGGGGTAGCAACCGTGCTCGCCATATTTTCTGGATCTGCCCCAGATAACTTGGCGCTCACCACTATCGTTGGAAAGTCCACATTGGGTAATTCACTAATTGGTAGTGATTTAAAAGCAATCCAGCCAAAGAGAACAATCGCCATTACACAAATCGTGGTCGCAACAGGTCGTTTAATAAAAGGTTCTGACAGATTAATCATTGTTGCTGACTACTTTAACAGTTGCCCCATCAACCAAATCAGGTGGAATCGTTGTTAACACAAAATCACCCTTCTGCAAACCTTCTTGAATAACCGCAAAATCGGTTGTCTGTCTGGCAATTTTAATCCTGTGAACCACCGCTATATTGTTTTGCAGAAGATAAACAAAGCTACCCTGATTATCAAACTGCACCGCTGACAATGGGATAACCAATGCATGTTGTTCTATCGTCAGTGTAATCACTACTTTCACCATTTCACCTGGCCAGAGTATATCGCCATTGTTATCCGTTTCTGCTTTCAGTAACACCGTACCAGTTTTAGGATCCACCAAGTTATCAATGAAAGAAAGTACGCCTTCACCGAGCTTTTCTGTTCCATCCTCACTCAAAATATCAACTTGTAAACGCTTTTGATGTTGAAAATATCGGATGTTCTGCAAGTCCCGCTGAGGAACATTAAAATCAATCCAGGCCGAGCTGATTTGATTAATTGTCAATAAAGGCACACTGTTAGCAACCACTAGATCTCCTACTCTTACTGTATAATTGCCTAGTTTTCCGCTCACTGGTGCACGAATGACAGTATAACCAAGCTGAATTTTAGCTTGCTCAACCAAAGCCTGATCAGCCTTGACCAAGGCCGCTTGTGCATTTGCAGAGGCTACTGCTTGTTCATATTGATCACGAGTAACATACTCCAGCTTTACCAGTGAGGCATAGCGCTTTTCAGTGGCATTCAAATATACAAGCTGTGCCTGATCACGTTGTAAAGTAGCCTGTGCTTGCTCTAATACAGCATTAAAGGTGTTCGCTTCAATGGTAAATAATGCCTGTCCTTTTTGTACGCGTTGTCCAGGACGAAAATTAATCTGGGTAATTTTGCCTGTCACTTGGGGGGTAATCACTGCCGATTGTTGTGACTCTACCGTTCCCATCGCTTTCATAACAAGTGGGGTAGGACGTTCAACTACCTGTACCGCGTTGACCAGAGATATTTGTGCTGGTCTAGTCGTACTCAAATAAGGATTAAACATCAACACACTCAAGGCTAGGCAAGTGATGGCAATCGCTGTTTTTTTATATTTTTTCAGATAAAACAAGCAGGGTTGATATAGTTTTTTCATGCCTTGGGTACCTCTAATGCACCAATCGCCTGCATTAATTGAGCTAAATCTAAATACCAGTCAAGGACTGATTGAATCAATTGCACTCTCGCACTTGCCTCAGTGGTCTGAGTAGTCAAGACAGATAAGATGTTACCCACCCCTGCTTTATATTGGCCTAGGGTTTGATTAGCGGCCTGAATACTGCTTTTCAAATAATATTTACTCGTATTAATGGTTTTTTGGGCGGTTTCAAGAGAATAATAAGCTTGCCAAACTTCAATGTCTACTTGATTGCGTAATTGATCGTGTGTTGCCTCTGCTTCTTGCTCTTGGGCAATAGCTTGTTTAATCGCATTGGTTTGTTGAAATCCGGTAAAAATAGGTACACTGAGTGTCAACATCACATTAGATTGGCGATTCTGTTGTGATGCGGTATTACCCAAAGTTGAATTTTGAGTATTCGCAGATAAAGCAATCGTTGGCCATTGCTGCCGTTTAGTCACTTGTACCTGTGCCTCTGCCGCCTGCACTTGGGCTTCGGCGGCCAGAAGATCGGGGCGTTGTGTTTTTGCTTGCTGAAGTAATCCCTCAATACGTTTCATCATTGTGTTGGTATCAATCTGAGTAGAAAGTTCTCTGATTTTTAAAGGTGTTTGAACTGGCAACCCTATTGATACTGCTAACTGGCCATGAGCAATAGAAGCATTACCCTGTGCCTGTTGCAAAGCCAGCTCTGCTTGAGATAAAGTGCTTTCAGCCTGATAAACGTCACCCACTGTTGCCAAACCTTGTTTGTGCAAAGCATTAGCCGCATTAAGATTGATTTGTGCTTCTTTCAAACTGATTTGATCTGCTTTAACTAAAGCTACCGCACCTAAAAGCTGATAATATGCCTGTTCCACCTGTAACAGAACCGTTTGGATGGTTTCATTTTGTGAAAGCTGTGATGCAATACGCAGATAGTCTGCATTTTTGACCTGTGCATTCCTTACTCCGAAATCCCAAACAATAAAATCCAGCGTTAAAGTACCGCAGAGCGGATCATTATTTGAGCAGCCCGAACTATTATTATTACTGTTATTGTTATTACCACCTGTTTGATAAGATGATGCCGCGGTAAAATTAATTTGAGGCCAGTAAGTACTTTCAACAATCCCTACGTTGGCAACGGCTGCTTGAACTTGCGCCCACGCCAAACGTGTTGCTGGGTTTTGAGTCAGTGCTAAACTGGTCAACTCTGGTAAAGTCCAAATTTTGTTTGAGTTTGAGTTTGAAGATGTTGCCGCTAAAACCGGTATTGAATAAATTAAAAATAAAAACACTAAAAACCGAATGCCGCGGACAAGCCGCGACACATCAGGTATACTCTTTGCGATTGAATTTTTGGCGTTGTTGCAAGCTCGAGTGGCTTCGGTCATGTATTCGATATACACTCCCTCGCCACGCTTGCTTGCGCTTAGCCAAAAACCCAATCGCTTTGAGTATACATCAAAGATAGCCTTAATTATTCTCGTTATCACGACCATGAATCTGCTCTTTCAGCAAATCACCTAAAGTCGTATTAACTGCAGAATCCTGAGCATTAATCTGACGTAATGTATCGGCCTCTTCCTGAGTATCTTTCGCTTTTACCGACAGATTAATTGTACGGTTTTTGCGATCGATATTGATGATTTTAGCCTCAATTTCGTCATCGACTTTTACGATCTCTTCAGCGTCCTTAACCTTTTCACGACTGAGATCAGCAAGCTTGATAAAGCCTGTCACCCCGTCTGCCAACTCAACAGTCACACCTTTTGAGTCAAGCTCAATTACTTTACCCTTCACAATTGCACTTTTCGTGTTTGTTTCGGTATAGCTGGTAAAACTATCTTGTTCCATTTGTTTGATGCCAAGTGAAATACGTTCACGCTCAGAATCAACAGCCAAGACTAACGCGGTCACTTCATCACCTTTCTTGAACTTACGAATGGCTTCTTCGCCAGTTTCAGTCCAGGAAATATCATTGAGGTGAACCAGACCATCGATGCCGCCTTCAAGACCAATAAAGATACCAAAATCAGTGATCGATTTGATTTTGCCCGTTACAACATCATTTTTATTATGGTGTTTGGCAAAATTATCCCAAGGATTATCAACACATTGTTTGATTCCAAGAGAAATACGACGACGTTCTTCATCAATTTCAAGCACGATAACTTCCACTTCATCACCCAGTTGTACCACTTTGCTTGGATGAATGTTTTTGTTGGTCCAGGACATTTCTGAAACGTGAACCAATCCTTCTACACCATCTTCCAGCTCAATAAAGCAGCCATAATCAGCAATATTGGTTACTTTACCAAAGAGACGGGTGCTTGGGGGATAACGACGTTTGATATTTGCCCATGGATCATCACCTAACTGTTTCATGCCAAGGGATACACGTGAGCGTTCACGGTCAAATTTGAGCACAACGACGTTAATTTCATCACCAACAGCAATTAACTCGCTTGGATGTTTAATTCGTTTCCAAGACATATCAGTAATGTGAAGCAGACCATCAATACCGCCTAAATCGATGAAAGCACCATAATCGGTCAGATTTTTAACGATACCTTTCAGCTCTTTACCTTCTTCCAGGCTGGTGAGCAATTGTTCACGTTCAGAACTATTCTCAGACTCAAGTACGGCCCTGCGTGAAACTACTACGTTGTTACGCTTGGAATCCATTTTAATAATCTTGAACTCTAATTCTTTACCTTCGAGATAGGCTGTATCGCGAACGGGGCGCACATCAACCAATGAGCCTGGTAAAAATGCACGGATATTTTCCAGTTCAACTGTAAAGCCGCCTTTAACTTTGCCGCTAATCGTACCAAGAACAGACTGAGCACCTTCATAGGCCTTCATTAATTTATTCCAGGCTTCAAAACGCTTTGCCTTTTCTCTTGACAGGCGTGTTTCGCCAAAACCATCTTCAAATGTTTCAAGAACAACATCAACCTCATCACCTAAAGCAACTTCAATTTCGCCTTTTTCATTGTAGAATTGCTCAATAGCAATAACGCCTTCGGATTTTAATCCCGCTTCTACCGTGATGAAATCTTTGCCAATACCAACAACCGTTCCTGTCAGGACACTAAAGCCTGGTATAATTACTTTTTTACTTAAACTTTCTTTAAATAAACGTTCAAAACTTTCACTTTCACTCATGGTTACGATCCTATTTACTCTTTAATTAAAGAGTATTTCTGGTTAGTCAGTTTGTATTATTACAAACTTAGTTGCACATATGGCAGGAGCCCCTGCCGCCACTTTCAACAAAGCGAAAAACGCTGCTTTGCTAAATCGATAATATGCTGCACGACTTGCTCAACTGATAAATGAGTACTATCAATAAGCTCAGAATCTTTCGCTGGCTTAAGCGGTGCAGCATCGCGCGATTGATCACGATGATCGCGCTCTGTTAAATCATGTAAAATATCGTTTAAATTAGCCTCTATCCCTTTATCGATAAGTTGTTGATATCGCCGCCTGGCGCGTTCTTCAGGCGCCGCAGAAAGGAATATTTTTAATTTTGCTTCAGGAAAAACCACTGTTCCCATATCACGGCCATCAGCAACCAACCCCGGAAAACGCAAAAAACCCCGCTGACAATCTAATAAAGCCTTGCGAACATTGGCATATTGTGAAACGCGGGATGCTTGACGGGAAACCACTTCCTGACGAATAGCTTCGGTGACATCAACGCCAGACAGTAAAATCCGGTCATGTTTTTGCTCGTCCAGAATAAAGTCGATATGAAGATCGCTCGCAAGTGCAACAAGACGGGCAACATCCTCAGGAGGAACTTGCTCTTCAAGCGACGCGAGTGCAAAAGCACGATAGATAGCACCAGAATCAAGAAAGTGCCAGCCAAGACGCATTGAAACAATGCGACTGACGGTGCCTTTTCCTGAGCTTGTAGGACCATCAATCGTAATGATGGGAATAATAGGTTGTGATGTCAGCATGGACGCGATTGTATCATGTATTTTGAGACAAGGAAATATGCTGATTAGGAAAGATGGTGCCGGAAATAGGAGTCGAACCTACGACCTTCGCATTACGAATGCGCTGCTCTACCAACTGAGCTATTCCGGCAAGAATAAATATCGGGGGAGTATATACAACTTTAAATCGATGTACAAGCTTAAATTGGCACCTCAAAATACACACTCAACGCTTTCAACCGAGAGAGAAAAAAATCCTGTGACCATAAATCCAGGGTTTTCAATTCTCGTGGTTTTAAAAATCTTGCCACATCTTTTTTAGCCTCCTCCCAATCAATAGACAATATTTTTTTTTCAAGTTGCATTAGGGTCTGTTGACAATTGGTTCTTTAGCTGCAAAAAGAGTGTAATCGGTAAAAATTGGTTCTTGTTTTCGTTAAATAGCTTGCTATTCGCCTCAA
>JABEVJ010000308.1 GCA_013043985.1 Legionellales bacterium
ACTGCACAATATGAATAACTATTGCTGGTTTTAATCGTTTCATATGACGAAAAATAGCGGCGTCATAAACCCCTAAATATGAAACGCTTCGGGTATAGTGTTTGATATTTAGAGTTTCTGACTTGCTATTTTCCGCCCTATGAAACGATTAAAACTACACAATATGAATAACTATTGTTTGTTTTAATCGTTGCATATGACGAAAAATAGCGGCGTCACAAACCCCTAAATATCAAACATTATGGGTATAATCAGGATAATTCTTGAAAAAATCTTCCATTTCAATTGCTTTAAGCGGGCTGCTAAATAAAAAACCTTGTACTTGATCGCAGCCATTATTTTGTAAAAACATTAATTGTTCTTCGTGCTCAACACCTTCAGCGATGACAATAAGATCCAGTCCATGAGCCAGCGTGATAACTGCACGTACTATTGCAGCGTCATTTGAATCACTGATAATATCACGCACAAAACTCTTGTCAATTTTCAAGCTGTCGATGGGTAATTTTTTAAGGTGAGACAGCGAGGAGTAACCTGTTCCAAAATCGTCAATGGCTATGTACAAACCAATTTTATGAAGTTGAGTTAATACTTGAGAAAGTTTCTCTATGTTTGCTATTAAAGACGTTTCTGTTAGCTCAACTTCAAGATAACAACTTTCCAACCCTGATTGTGTGAGTGCATTTTCAATGATGGAAATCAAATCAGTTTGAAGAAGCTGATGAAAAGATAAGTTAACTGCAATACTGCATTTGATATATCCAGCATTTTGCCAAAGCTTATTGACCCGGCAGGCTTGTTCCAGAGTCCACTTGCCGATTTTTTGTATCAATCCAGTTTCTTCCGCAATCTGGACGAAGTCTGCTGGGTGTAACAGACCTAGGATAGGGTGATTCCAGCGAAGCAGTGCCTCCGTACCCACTATTTTTTTACTCATTAAGTCCAGTTTGGGTTGATAATAGAGTTCAAACTCATTTCGATCTATTGCATAGTGCAAGCCATGAATGATTTGTAGTCTGAAACGAATTTGTTCATTCATCAAATTGGTGAAAAAGCAGTATCGACCTCGCCCAGTTTGTTTTGCCTGATACATTGCAATATCAGCATTTTTTGTTAATGAGCCGCTGGTGTCGCCAGATAATGGATAGGATGCAATACCAATACTGGTGCTGATAAAAACGTCATTTCCATTAAGTAAGAATGGGCGTTTAAGAGCTTCAATAATTTTTTCAGCAATAAGTGCAGCATCATTCATTGTGGAAATTTGATCCAAAATGATGGCAAATTCATCACCTCCAAGCCGCGAAACAGTATCCGTTTCACGTATACATCGCAATAGCCTGCTGGAAACAGCTTTTAATAATAAATCACCAATATCATGACCAAGTTGATCATTGACGTCTTTAAAATGATCCAAATCCAGAAACATCAGTGCCGTAATGGTTGAGTTGCGCTTTGCTCGTGCAAGAGTTTGAGTCATCGTTCGTTCAAATAACAAACGATTAGGTAGTTGTGTTAAATGATCATACAATGCAAGGTTGGTTAATTGCTCTTCAGTTATTTTTCTAAGTGAAATATCAGAAAAAACAAACACAAGGCCGTTATAGTCATCTTCATCTTTATCATAAATAGCCGCTGCTGTAAATTCAACGGGCAGTAAGGTGCCATCGTTTTTAATAAGCTCAGCATCAGCTTTGTGGAAGTTTGTTTTTTTGCTGCAGATGTTGAAAATATCATCTAAGGACCAGTTATTTTCATCTTCAATATCTTCTTTTTTAGGCGGTTCTTTTAGCAACGCTAAAACAGGTTTATTAATTAGTTGCCCGATGGAATAACCTAAAATAGTTTCTGCGGCAGGGTTAATAAATACGATATTTTTTTCCTGGTTAATACCAAAGATACCTTCACCAGCTGCATTAAAAATAAGCTGATAACGTTGATTTAGTTGTTTATATTTTAATTTTTGTTCATAAAGATCAATAAAAACTTTTACTTTACTGAGTAGGATAATTTCATCAATAGGTTTATAAAGATAATCAACAGCACCATACTCATAACCTTTTAACTTATGTTGCTCATCAGCGTAATTCGCGGTGATAAAAATAACCGGAATAAATTTAGTTTTTTCATCCCATGACATCACTTCGCGAACTTCATAACCACTCATCCCAGGCATTTGGACATCAAGCAAAACTAGCATAACTTCATGCTCAATCATCAGCGAAAGTGCCTCATTACCGGATAAAGCTTTCAAAATTTTTATGGGTAAAGGGGAAAGTAATTTTTCTAGAACAACAAGGTTTTCACTTTTATCGTCCACAATCAGCAATGTTGCTTCATTTTTATTTGACATCTGCAGGTATCCACTTTTTTATTAAATTTAATAAACTATCTATATCAATGGGTTTGGGTAAAAAATCAGTTGCTCCAATTTCAATGCATTTTTCTTTGTCGCCCTGCATTGCTTTAGCAGTGGTTGCGATGATTGGAATATGTTGTAGAGCTGGATTTTCCCGAATTTTGGCAATAGCCTGATAACCATCCATGACAGGCATCATAATGTCCATCAAAATTAATTTTATGTCAGGATTTTTCGAAAGTATATCGAGAGCCAGCTGACCATTTCCTGCTGCTAATATATTCAATCCGAATGTTTTTAAAACATGAGATAAAGCGTAGACATTTCGCATATCATCATCAACAAGCAAGACTTGCTCATTATGGTATTTAAAATCAGATTGCGAATGAGTGTGGCTTTCTTCAACTGGCAAATTTGGTTTGGTTATCGGTGCAATATTCATTGTTGAAGGTTGTGAAACCACTTCTTTAGCGGTTTGGTTAGCTTCGGAGTTAGCCGTAGTTGTTTCTTCTTCTTCATTTTCTAATAAAGCCGTATTCTCTGGAATAATCAGGGTAAAGGTGCTGCCAACTGACTCTGTACTTTCAAGAGAGATTGTGCCCTTTAATAATTGAGCAAACTGAGTTGAAATGGAGAGACCTAAGCCTGTGCCGCCATATTTGCGGCTGGTTGTTCCATCCGCTTGCTGAAAGGCTTGAAAGACAAGTTCTTGTTTGTTTTTGGGGATTCCAACGCCTGTGTCGCTCACTCGAAACGCTAAATAACGTTGTTCAGGTGGCAAAAGACGGATTTCACTTTCCTTGGGGCGTTCAATTAATAATTTAACATAGCCTGTTTCGGTAAATTTTATCGCATTTGACAATAAATTGCGTAGAACCTGTGATACTCGTTGTTCATCAGTGACAATGAAAACAGGTAAGCTGGGTGCTATTTCAGTTAATAGCTGCAAATGCTTGTCTTCAGTGACATGATTGAAGTTACGCATGGTGCTTTCAAGGAAGTCAGCAATACGAACTCTCCCAAACTGTATTTCAATTTTACCAGCTTCTACTTTTGCCAAGTCTAAAATGTCATTAATAAGTGTCAATAAATCATGGCCGCTTTTAACCATTATTTTAGCAGACTCAACTTGATCCTTGTTGAGAGTATGTTCTCTATTTTCTTCAAATAGTTTCGCTAAAATAATCAAACTATTGAGCGGTGTCCGTAACTCATGTGACATATTTGCTAAAAATTCAGATTTATATTTACTGGCCAAACTGAACTCAGCTGCAGTTTCTTGTAACTCAATTTGCTGCGCCTGGAGTTTTTCAGTCAATAATTTTTGTTCATTTAGCAATTTTTCAGTTATTTTTTGTTGGTATGCTGCTTGCATATGACTTGCCAGCATAGGGGCAAGACTGTCAAGATATTGCTTTATCAGGTCATTAAGATCATGATTCCAGGCAATTTCAAGCACACCCATCAATGATTTTTCATAAAAAATAGGAATGCAGTAGAGGGTTTCCGCTGCTTCCTCAATTGTCGCTGAAGTAATAAAAATATCAGTAGATTTTTTGAGTAAAATAGGTTGCTTGTCTAATCCGGCCTGACCAATAATGCCGATACCCAATTTAATGGTTTTTTGCATTTGCCTTTGTTCAGTTAAGGCATAGGTTCCCAGTAATTCTAATATGGCATTTTTTTCATTGTAGATATAGAGGGCACCACAACCAGCGTTGGTATGACGACAAATTTCATTGATAGCTCTTTGCCCTAATGTCTCCAGATTTTGAGTTTCTCCAATAAGTTGTGCAAAACTTGCCAGTCCATCCTTAAGCCAGTTTTGGTTATCAGAAAACAGCTTATTTTGCCGCAGCATTTGAGTCATATTCTGGAGAGAAGTTCCTAATTTATCAACCTCTGAGCGTGGGATAATTTCGCTGTTATAATCACCGTTTGCAATTAAATTGGCTTGATTAACAATCTGGTTAAAATTGCCTAACATCTGATTAACAGAAATAGCTAATTGATCATTTGGACTTTTGACAACTACCCGTTGACTATAATCTCCCATGGCCATTTTTTCTGTTACATTCGCTACACTGCGTAAAGTTGTCACAACGTTATTCAGTGATTGACTCAGCTCCTCAAATTCAAGAGAACCAATGATGGTGAAGTCCTCACCTAAACTTCCCGTGGCTAGTTTTTTAGTTGAATTTAAGAGCTTGTAAATGGGTTGAGTGATTGAGCGAATCAAAAGCAAGGCCATAAGACCGCATAATATGAGGCCGATAAATAAAAAGCTGATTGCAACAGAGAATACGGTGGTAAGACGAGTATTAATCTGCTGTAGGCTGCCAAGCAGCTCTGATTGACGCGCATCGCGATAAGTGACTGCATTGTCATGTATAGACTTGATTAATGGACGAATACTTTGTATGAACAGCAGTGGCGTTTCTTTGCTGGATATGGAGGACAGATTGGCAAAAATATCCTGTTTTTCCTTGAGCGTTGCTAAATCGTTCTGTATTTGCTGTAATTCTGGAGAGTTAATAATGTTATTAGAAGAAATGATATTCATATTCGAAATGGTTTGAAAGAAATCATCTTTAAATAAAGGCAGTGGTGCTAGAGGGAAAGCAGAATTTTGATTTGTCAGCAACCAGGTTTTTTGTTCATATTGTAGTTCCTCAATACTATCAAGTAAATTGGTTACCATCTTAATAGAGGGAAGCTCAGTAGTTGACACCTGGGTAATTTGGTTACCAATGGCAGCAACTTGAACAATGGTCATGACCAGAGCTGTAATTAAAACAATGGCAATGGTGGTAAACCCTAAACCGACTCTGAAACTAAGGCTATTTTGTTTAGTTCGTAAGCTGAGCATTGTTACTCCATGTAAGCGTGATAAATCCCTTAATCTCAATCGCGGAGACTATATAGTCTCCGCGATTGAGATCGCGAAGACTATATACCCACCGCACTTCAAGATGCGATGGGTATAGGTTGCTAAGTATAGCAATTTTTTAAATGCCATGCTATAAATGTCAGGTCTGGCGTAGATTTAAAAATGGAGTTATATATGTGGTGTAAAGTTGGCTCGATTGCTATTATTGTGCTTGCAGTTGTTGTTGGGGTTTTAGCTTGTTCGCCTTTCCTTGATCAGGTGCAAAATTATTTATTGGTTGTTGCCAAATTTTTTGATGTTTTGCTTCCCATACTCGGTGTGGGTGCTTTACTCAAATATTTGTTGAAAAGAGATTGCTGCCCGTGCTGCAAATCAGAAAAATGTCAGACTAAAACAGAACCAAAAACAGATGAATAGTGTTTGGTTTTGATAGCCGTTGTCGTGTAATGAGGTCAAAAGATGTGCTATTCCCTCTTAGAGAGCTGCGCATTTTTAGACTACATTACGCGACAGCGACTATACTCAACACACATGAGTTTTCGGAATTTATAACGCAGCTATTTTGCGTCAGAAGAAACGATTAAAACCAGCAATAGTTATTCATATTGTG
>JABEVJ010000309.1 GCA_013043985.1 Legionellales bacterium
ATAAAATGTGGGTAGTTTGCGGCTTAACAGCGTTAATTAATGCCTCCGACTCGCGACCCGGCTGAACGGGTATTTTTTTTAATGCCTGCGCAGGTGACATTTCAAGTGCCAGCAAAATGCTCTCATAGAGTTTTGACTGTCTAACTGGCTTGGTGAGACAAACCTTAATACCCACCTTCTCGAGTGCTTCCGTTGGCACAGGCTTTCCGAGTGAAGTCATCATCAACAAGGGCGTGTTTGCTAGCTCAGGATAACTGCTTATTTTTTTTGCTAAATCAAATCCATTCATCATTGGCATGGCATAATCAACCAAAATAAGCGCATAAGGGTCACCCTCTTGTGCTGCAGTTCGAGCCTTGACTAAAGCTGCATAAGCGCTTTCTACCGTATCGCAGCGCATCTTCCAGGCAATCGTCTGCGTTTGCACAATCCGGCGATTGACCTCATTATCGTCGACCATGAGTGTCCTTAATCCCTCTAAAATAGGTCGAGGCTCATCCTGCAAAGTGTGCTCTTCAGTACTAGCTCGTTCAAAAGGAATCGTAAACGAAAAGTGACTTCCGATACCTAATAAACTTTCAACAAAAATGCTTCCGTTCATGATATCTATCAGTTTTTTGGCAATGACCAGCCCAAGCCCAGTACCACCAAATTTTCTGGAAATAGATGAATCACCCTGATAAAACGGTTGAAAAAGTGACTGGATAATTTCCTGTGTCATGCCGATGCCAGTATCTGTTACATCAAAACGCAAGTGAGTAATTTGATCCGGCATTTGATCTTGGTTTTTTTCTATCAACGACACTTTCAGACAAACCTCTCCACGAGAGGTAAATTTAATTGCATTTCCCAATAAGTTCATCACAATATGACGCAAATGTGTCGGATCGGAGTTCACCCAATTAGGAACGTCGGGCTGTATCCACGCGCCGAGAGCAATATCTTTTTTATGTGCATGAGGTGCTAATATTTCTACGGTGTCGTCAATAAGATCTCTTAAATTGAAGTCTATTTTATCGACTTCAAGATGGCCTGCTTCAATCTTGGAAAAATCAAGAATTTCATTTATCACATCTAACAAAGTCCAGCTTGACAATTGAATGGTATTGACAAATTCTCGCTGTCCCACAAGCAGCTCAGAGTCCAGCAATAAATCGGTCATCCCGATAATACCATTAAGCGGCGTACGAATTTCATGACTCATCGTTGCTAAAAATGCACTTTTCGCACGGCTGGCAGACAGGGCTTCATCGGCTAGCTTTTCTGCTTGAATTTTCATATAACGCAACTCATCCTCAACTTCTTTTTGCTCGGTGATATCAGTTGAAATACCGCCTATACCATAAATTTCCCCTTGCTCATCAAACAAAGGAAATTTATTTGATACAAAAATATGATCCTTACCATCAATTGGGGCTATCTCTTCAAATGAAATGGGTTGCCGGGTTTTTTTTATCTCCTCTTCATGGGCTCGATAGTCATCAGCATAATGTTTATCAAACAGATCGTAGCAGTTTTTACCAATAAAATTTTCGCGTGTTGACTTAAAATTTCGAAGGAGGCTGTCGTTCACTAAAATAAAATTTTCATTCTGATCTTTCACATAGACAAATGCACCCGCATTATCAACTATCGCTTGCATCAATCTACTCTGCCTGACACTTTCTTGCTTCATTGATTCTCGATATCTATCGACAATATCCATTCGAGTTCCTGTGATCCAGCAGATGAAAAGCATAATCCCCATATTGAGAGACACCGAAAGTGCTACGCCAAAGCTCTCATCATACCAGCCCTGCTCCTGCCCTAATAAACGTAAAAAACCCAGTATGATGGGTACAATAATAACGAGAGGAATCAAGCGCCGGGCAATAACTCCACCCTGCCTTCTGCTAATCATTAAAGAGACTATACCGTCGCGGGGATAAAGATAAAGCAATCCTGAACTCAAAAAAGGAAATAATATTGCCGTTGCAATTGGGACACCTTCATATACGCCTGAGATTGACTGATAAGAGGTACCGTACAAACAAGCTAACAATAACGTGAATGGAATAAAAAATGACACAATCAGTACAACTTGGGCAGCTGTTATTTTTTTCGCAGAAAGCAATAACACGCCAAAACTGACCAGGATAAAATTCAACGTGCTTAATAATGAAATATGGCTGTTTTGGGAAATCAGTGGTCTGGGTAAAACAGAAAATAAATATCCCTCTAAATCAAAAGAAGTTTGAAATATATATTTACACAGCACCGAAAAACAGGTCAAACCAACCAACAAGGCAAACAATCCGCTGATTAACCGTTTTTTTTTGGTATCGCTCCAACACAATACCAAACAAGCAGTGCCTAAAAAAATAAAGTTTACTCCTCCTAAAATACTCACTATCGTGGTATTAGACAGAACAGAAAAGGGGGTTGAAAATGCATAAAAACGAACGAGTACCTCCCCAAAAGCACCTACAATAACGATAATGCCAAAAAAAAGAGGAAATTTTTCAACATAGTTTAAAAAGCGAAAGTTATTTTTTGATGTAAACATTCGATGACTCCTTGGAGAACTCCCTATTTTGAAGCAATTCTGAAATTTTTTGTTGAAGATCAACCAAGTTTTGCAGCTCATTCATGACAAGTTGCTGCTGTATCTTGTTGCTCAATTTTATTGTACTTAAATTTTCAATGCTTCTTCCCAGCTGCTCATAAAAGTTGTTCATAACCCGCTGATGCAGGTTATTTTCATTTATATGCCAATCCAAATGACCTTGTTTACTATATTCGGAGGCAAGGATACGCTCTCCAGCCCTTAAACGACTGTGTAATTCGGCTGGATTAAATGGCTTTGACAAGAATTCATCTGCCCCTGCATCTAATGCTTTTATAACCTGAGTTGTTCCACTGAAAGTAGTTAGCAGAATAATGTAAGGCGGAACAGCAATTTCCTTTTTAACTCGCTCACAAAAACCGATTCCATCCAATTTCGGCATCATCCAGTCAACCAGTACCAGCATGGGTGGATTGGGGGCTAACAATTGATTGTAACCGCTCGATAAACCCCACCTAACAAAAAAAAATATTATTTGAGAAACTCTCTTCCTGATTAAACGAGTAGATAAAGGATATGATTGAGAAAGAATCGAGGGGAGCAAAGCTCAGTAAAGAAAAATGGCTGAGTTATGTGGAGGCTTATGAAC
>JABEVJ010000310.1 GCA_013043985.1 Legionellales bacterium
CACAATATGAATAACTATTGCTGGTTTTAATCGTTTCATATGACGAAAAATAGCGGCGTCATAAACCCCTAAATATGAAACGCTTCGGGTATATACCCACTAATACCAATCTGGGTGCTAGTTGTAAGAATTATTTCGTGCGCGTTCCTTATTTTTCCGGTTGTAATCGAATTGACTGATAATGCAGGTTATTTAATTGACTCTGAGCCTGGTTTAATGCAGACAAGTCATGGAAAGGACCTACAATAACACGATACCATTTTTTATTATTTTTTTGATAACTTGAAACATTGGCATTGAATTCATCAAGCAAAAGTTGTGCTTTTAATTTGTCAGCATCAGCGTAGTCACCAAATGCAGCAACTTGTAAAAAATAATCCATATCTGGTTTACTAATACTATTCGCTTTTACGGGTGTGCTGCTCGTTTTTGCTATAGTAGGAGCAGGTGGCACACTGACAGTGGATGGATTTTTGGTGATCGTTTTTGAAGTTGAATTGGTTGATGAGGATGAGGCTGGTGTAAGCTTGGTTTCATTATTTTGTGCTGGGGCAAGTTTTCCAGAAGGCAGTGCTGTATAAAACTCGAAAACCGGTGCTTTAACCGTGTTGACAGGTTTGTTGCGGCTATTTAATAAACGATGAATCTTTGAAGCAGGATTTTTATAGAGATAATGATTAAGATAAGCGATGCCACCAACAAAAATGGCAATGAGTAATAGCGCAATAATCCAAGCGCGTTTTGAAGGACTGGAGGGCGCTGCGCGTCTTGATACGTGCTTGCGCTTATTAAGAGGGCGTGCTTTATTACGCTTATTCATTTACATTTTATCCATGACATTAATGCCCAACAAGCTTAAACCCCGCGCCAAGGTGCGGGCAGTCAGGGCACAAAGCCCTATTCTGCTGTGACGAACATTAAGATCGGCCGCGCTCAATACCGGACAATGTTCATAAAAACGGTGAAAATGGCTTGCTACATCATATAGGTAATCACATAGACTATGAATATGTAAGTTAGCACTAATGGTATCAATTACATCGGGAAAGGCACTGAGTTTGATAGCCAGAGCGTGTTCCATGATTTCATGAAGTTGAATCTGAAATGGTGGCAGATCGTTTGGATCAATATTCCCCTTTCGAAAAATGGCAAGAATGCGAACATAAGCATTTTGTAAATAAGGCCCAGTGTTACCCTCAAAAGCGAGCATTTTTTCCCAGCTAAACACATAGTCTTTAATTTTATCCGCTCTCAAATCAGCATATTTTAAGGCACCAATTCCTACATTGCGGGCAATGCTGGCTAATTCATCAGGAGTGAGATCGGGATGTTTTTGCAAAACCATTTCAGCTGCTCGCTTTTCGGCTTCTGTCAATAATTCATTGAGTTTTATAGAGTCACCACTACGGGTTTTAAGTGGTTTGTGATCTTCGCCAAGAACTGAACCATAAGCAATATGCTCAAGCTGAATTGAATCAGCTAGCCCAAAGGCTTTTTTTCCGGCGGCAAATAACATGGCAAAGTGTTGTCGTTGTCTGGCATCAACAACGTAAAAGACACGATTGGCTTTTAAAACCTGTGTTCGATAGTACAGAGCAGCCAAATCCGTTGTTGCATAAAGGTAACCGCCATCCTGTTTGCGGATCAAAAAAGGAAAGCGATTGCCATCGGCGTCCGTAAATCCCTCTAAAAAAATCACAACCGCGCCTTGGTCAATTTCGGCAACACCGCGCTCAATTAATTCAGATGTTAATATGGCGAGTTGGTCATTGTAAAAACTTTCACCGACAGCATCGGCGGGAGTGAGTAAAATCTGTAATCGGTCATAGGTTTCCTGAAAATGCGCTTTACTTTCATCGACCAGTTGTTGCCAGATAGCACGCGATTCGTTTTCACCGCTTTGCAAAGCCACAACACGAGCGCGAGCCCGATTTGCAAAAGTTTCATCGGTATCAAAGCGTTGTTTAGCCTGCTTGTAATAAATATTCAGGTCGTTATAGGTATGAGTATGATCATTCTGCCAATTGGATTCAGCGAGATATTCAATCAGCATACCAAACTGAGTTCCCCAGTCACCTAAATGATTTTGACGGATAACATGATGACCAATAAAGCTTAATAAACGTACAAACGCATCACCTATTATGGCTGATCTTAAATGCCCAACATGCATTTCCTTGGCTACATTGGCGCCACCATAGTCAATGACGATAGTATCCGGGTGAGATGAGCGCGGCACGCCAAGCCGAGAATCCTGCATAAGCTGCTCAAGGTGATAGGCCAGAAATTGTTTCGAAAGATGAATATTGATAAATCCCGGTCCAGATACTTCTAATTTATTAAAAACAGGTCCAGAATTTAATTTTTCAACCAAGGCTCTAGCGACTTCCTGGGGATTTTTGTGCAATTGTTTAGCCAGCCGCAAGGCAAAGTTGGCCTGAAAATCACCAAATTCAGGACGTGAAGCAGGTTGGATGGAAGGATCCATCTCTATGCCATAGCTTGATTGGATGGCTGCTCTAAATAAAGTGGAAAGCGTTTCTTTTGGGCTAGGCATTGGTATTTCTAAAAGTAGATAGTAATGCGTTAAAGCGTACCACATTTTGCCCAGTATCCGCAATCTTGGGCTTGCATTTGTTTTTTTTTTGAGTATAATGTGGCTAAATAAAATGCAAAAACACAGTTTGATCTTTACAAATAATAACTATTTTTCGGAGTTTTCCATCATGATCTATTTTTCCTGTAGACTAACAAGCATCATTAGGTATATCAAAAAAATGAATATTACCGTGGATGCACTCGGCAGATTTGGAATTTCAAAAGCAGAGTTTTCTGACTTGTTGGTGTTGTACAAGCAAGCGGTTTATCTAAACGTTTATCTAAACAAAAAAGGTATGTGGGATAAAATAGCAAGTATAATTGCAGAAACGCATAGTGTAAAGCATGTTGCTAGGAATTCTTTTGGTCTTGAGTCTCCTGCTGAGAAGGTGCTAGAAATCTCTCCGCTTAACAAAGCAGAGATGATCCTAAGCAAAATGGAAAATTTAAAAAAAATCATCCTCGTAGCGGATTATATTTATGATGATACTCTCAAATTGATTGGCTTGGCATGGTCCTTTGAGTTAATCACCTCTGATGGCATGATAGAAAATTTCGTCATATGCAATGATCCTAATTATCAATCAATAGGTCATAAACTTTACGCTGAGACGAGCAATCAACTCTCAGCGTTTCAAAAAACGCAAGCTAATGATGAAGCTAATGACGAAGCTATAAGAGTAAAGTTTGAAAACCAATTTGCTCTGCAGGGAAATCAGGCTCATAATAAAAAAGAATTTATCGAAAATTTGATTTCTGAAATAAATGCAGATTTTGGTGAAAAGGAATTACCTAAGAAGCCGCGTAAAAAGCAAGGAAAGATGGTCAAAAGCAACAAGATTTTTGTTAAAAGCTCGTCTGAAAGGGTTACTATTGAAGTCATCACTCCCTTAAAACACAAATATCGAGAGGCGATCGCCAATCAAACGTATGGTGATATCTGTGAAGCGATGCTGAAAGAGGCGAAGGAGTCAGAGGAAAAAGATTGTTTGAAATTTATTTATATTAACCCAAAAAATACAATTATAAACACCTATCAGGAAGATATTAACGAGATGCTTGTTGAGCTTAATAACGAAATTGACAGCGTTGAAGAACAGCATGTTGAGGCACTGGCTGGCGCGATCGATGCAGCGATAAATGCAGGAGCGCAAGTTTTTGACTTACTTTTACCCTCTCCTTTGGTGTGGAGTCAAGCCCAGTTGCTTCGTGCTCAGCATCTTGATAAGCCGCAAAAAAAAGTTTGGCAGCCATTTTTTGAAAAAGTATCGCAACAGAATACCTATTTTGAACGTTTGCCAAATGAAATTATTCAACTGATTTTCAGTTATCTACCCATAGAGTATTTTTACTTTTTTTATATGGCAAGCCAAAACCAGCCTGATCTTAACTCCATGCAGCGTTTTTTCAATCATTATTATGATCAAAATAAACATCAGATTGCCTATTTCAGCAATGGACATGTTCGGAATAGTTTTTATCAAATGATAATGGAAAAGGATCGGGATCACTCACAACTTTTGGATAAACTTGATTTCTTCTCTGAAAACGATATTGATGCCCTTATACGCTCAGATATTGATTTTTATAAATACGCTAAAAAAATTCAGCATTCTGATTGGCAGAACTTGACTACTAAGCTTCTTGCGATGTATGCCGAAAATCAGCGTGAATTAAGCAAAAAAATTGATGAGATCACCCTACTCAATAAGGAAACGGAAGAGACAATGGGTGTGCAACCCGAAACAGCGGAGATAAAGGCCTCTCGTGAGATGAAGATCTACGCCAATCAACAGCGTATAAACGAGCTGGAAGAAAAACGCGCTGAACGAAGCGGATATCCATTGTTAAAAAGGCTCATAGCGACGTACTGTAAAAATCGGTTTCATTTAGGCCTCCCCATGGCGCACATCTATGACTATGCTTTAGAAAAACAGGCTAAAAATGACCCTGATTTATTGACATTTTTGCTACAGCCGGAGTATTTTGACCCTGATATTCTTAATGCTTATATTTCGAAATTACTAAAAAATAACAAGCATAATGAAAATGAAATTGTTAAATTATTATTGCAGGCTGAGTTTGAGCACCCTCGAAATGAAGAGATCAAATTTCGCAATGCAGTGATACTGGTTCAGCTTTACTTTGAGACGAAGAATCAGGAGATCATCAATCTTATTTTAAAAGATATTCCGATTCAGTCTCTGGTAAAGCAAGGTATTGGGATAGCAAAACAAAACCATGATCAAAAATTGCTGGTAGGATTGCTTCGATGGGGAGTGCCGGATACGCTTGGATGGATGTCAAACGAGATAATGCTCCGAACTATGAAAACAGATTTTGATAGATTACTTTACCGGGCTTTCACTCTTGAACAGAACTTGAATAAACTATTTCAGGATTTGGATACAGAGTCAGGAAAATGGTTTGAATGTTTACTCAAGAAACTCACGAGCGATAAAACAATAAGCGGTGGACTCGGAGGTGCGAGTGATATGGATGTTGTATTACGGATCTATGTAGTATTGTATGTTTTGAGGCAGATTGGCTTGAAATTACCGGAAGGTTCGCAACAGAATCAGGAAGTTAATAAATTGGTTAGTGAGCTTTGTTTTGATTTTCATGCTGCATCTGTTGATATAGTACGTGTTTCGATTGATGGGTGTGTATATAGCTGTGAGTTTGCTAAGGGTGCGGAATCAGCAGGATTCATGAGACTTTTTAAGACAGCGAAACCAGTTCTGAAGCCTACTTGGTTAACTAAGATTTTAGAACTGCTGGCTAAAGATATCTTAGAGCCTGTTCAGAATAATAATAGCAATATTATAACTCCATCGTTTTTATAGTAGACGTTGCTAAATAAAATGCAACTCCCCTAAACAGCCATTTTAGGGAGTTGCATATTTATGCCCGAAATCCCCCCTAAAGAATCATTTTAAACTCGCACTCGTTTACTCTTTAACTAAATCATGCTAGGATTTCGCAAATCTGTTAAGGGTCAGTCTATGAGGCAACGCCTCGTTTAACCCATGCCTTGTTGTTAGGGGGATTTTCATACTGTGGTTAAATTACGAAATATATTCTTTTCTACTGTCGCACTTGCGCTGCCGCTTTTACTAAGTGGCTGTAATGCTGTGGTGTTAAATCCTAAGGGCGTTGTTGCTGTTGATGAAAAGCATCTTCTCATCACCGCCTTGCTATTGATGCTGACTATTGTGCTTCCGGTTATCATTTTGACAGCCGTTATCTCAAGGCGCTACCGGGCTTCTAATAAAGAGGCAAAGTACTCACCTGATTGGTCTCACAGTTATGTGTTGGAAGCCATCTGGTGGGGTGTGCCTATCATCATCATCAGCATCTTGGCGACGATTACCTGGATTTCGACTCATCATCTTGATCCTCACCGTCCGCTTGTTTCAGATAAAAAACCGCTGGTTATTCAAGTGGTTGCGCTACAATGGCGCTGGCTGTTTATTTATCCTGAACAAAATATTGCCACGATGAATTATGTCGAATTTCCTACCAATGTGCCTGTGACCTTTTTAATCACGGCCGATGCTCCCATGAATTCATTCCAAATACCTCAATTGGGCGGTCAAATCTATGCGATGGCTGGAATGCAAACTCAGCTTCACCTGATGGCGAATGAACCAGGCATCTATGAGGGACGTTCTGTTAATTTCAGCGGAGACGGATTCACTGGAATGGCGTTTACGGCAACGGCAACCCCTTCTGAAGATGAATTTAATCAATGGGTTACAACCGTAAAGTCTTCGGGTACTCCGTTGACATTTGATGCATACAAACAATTAGCCAAACCGAGTGAGGATGTGAGCGTACAAAACTATTCCTCAGCTCAAAATGCGCTATTTGACAATATCATTATGAAGTTCATGATGCCAAATACACCATTACAAGATAGTCCGGCCAATTTGGCTCCAGCTAGTTCTAATTAATCTAATTAATAAGGTAAATGAGAGATGCTTGAACAATTACTATTTGGAAAGTTAACACTTGATGCCATTCCTTACCAAAATCCCATAATCATGGGTGCGGGTGGATTTATGGTGTTATGTGCATTAGCCGTGATTGGCGCACTTTTTTATTTCAAACGCTGGACGTGGTTATGGAAAGAGTGGCTGACATCGGTTGATCACAAAAAGATTGGGATCATGTATATTATTCTTGCAACGATTATGCTGCTGCGAGGATTTTCAGATGCCATCATGATGCGGACGCAACAGGCAATTGCAGTTGGCAGTAATATGGGTTATTTACCACCCGAACATTATGACCAGGTTTTTACTGCTCATGGTGTTATTATGATTTTCTTTATGGCCACGGCACTGGTATTTGGCCTGGTGAACATTATTGTGCCATTGCAAATTGGAGCACGAGACGTTGCCTATCCTTATCTGAATTCACTCAGTTTTTGGCTGACTGTTTCGGGTGCGGCTTTAGTCATGGTTTGTCTGGTAGTGGGGGATTTTGCAGCGACAGGTTGGCTCGCCTATCCACCGCTTTCTGAATTAGCTTATAGTCCAGGTGAGGGGGTTGATTATTATTTGTGGGCGCTTACCTTGTCAGGGGTGGGTACCTTAATAGGTGGAATCAATATTTTTGTCACTATCATCAAAATGCGCTGCCCTGGCATGACCTTGATGAAAATGCCTTTATTTACCTGGTCTGTTTTGTGCAGCATGATTCTTGTGATTGTATCATTTCCCATCTTAAACATTACTTTGGGAATGCTGTTTTTAGATCGGTTTTTTGGGATGCATTTTTTCACTGCTGGTTTTGGCGGCAACGCCATGATGTATGTCAATCTGATTTGGTCATGGGGGCATCCAGAGGTCTATATTCTGGTGTTACCAGCTTTTGGAATTTACTCTGAAATTGTAGCGACCTTCTGCAAGAAAACACTATTTGGTTATACGGCGATGGTGTGGGCAACGATTGCTATTGCTTTTCTATCCTTCACAGTCTGGCTGCACCACTTTTTTACGATGGGTGCGGGTGCCAATGTCAACTCGGCATTTGGTATTGCAACCATGATTATTTCTGTGCCCACAGGTGTGAAAATATTTAACTGGTTAGCGACTATGTACCAGGGACGTATTACTTTTACTACGCCAATGATGTGGACGATCGCATTCTTGGTTACCTTTAGTATTGGGGGTATGACAGGAGTCTTAATGTCAGTTCCCGGAGTCGACTTTCAAGTTCATAATAGCGTGTTTCTCATCGCGCACTTCCATAATACGATTATTGGCGGTGTCGTTTTTGGGCTATTTGCCGGGTACAGCTACTGGTTTCCAAAAATGTTTGGTTTCACCCTCAACGAGCGCATAGGAAAATATGCATTTTGGTGCTGGGTCAGTGGTTTTTACATCGCTTTTATGCCTTTATACGCGCTTGGCCTGATGGGAATGACAAGACGATTGAATCATTATTCTGAAGCGAGTGGCTTCCATCCTTACTTAGTCGTTGCGATGATAGGCGCGTTTATCATCTTCTGTGGAATTGCGCTACAAATCATTCAATTGATTGTCAGTATCAAACAACGCAAGCAAAACAGAGATCTGACCGGGGATCCATGGGATGCCAGAACGTTGGAATGGTCAATTCCTTCACCTCCGCCATTTTATAACTTTGCTATTGATCCCGTTGTTGATTCCAGAGATCCTTTCTGGGTTGAGAAACAAAAACAGCATGAATCCGGTTATGTTGCTGAGAAACCACATTACACAGATATTCATATGCCACGAAATACATCGATGGGTTTTATCATCGGTTTATTGGGATTTGTATTTGGGTTCGCTATGGTTTGGAATATGGTTATTCCAGCAGCGGTTTCGGGGATTGCCATGCTGTTTTTTATCCTGATGCGCATGTGTGATTTCAACACTGATTATTATGTTAAAGCTGCTGAAGTTGAAAAAATTGAGGCAGAACTTTCAACCGGGGTAAAACAATGACAGATACCGTAGACACTAACGCACATCATCATGAGGATGATGGCTCGAAAGTTATTTTTGGATTCTGGATTTTTATTCTGACCAGTTTTATATCCTTTGCAACGCTTTTTGCCACGTATGCGGTGTTACATAACAACACCTACGGTGGAATTGGAGCGCAGGATGTGCTCAGAAGGCTGTCGTATGCCTTACTTCAGTCCTTAATTTTTTTAAGTAGCAGCTTTACGCTAGGCTTGGCGATTATCGCGTATAAAAAAGGATTGTCTGATAAAGTCAAATTGTGGATGACAGTGACTTTTTTGATAGGTCTCCTTTTTATTGGACTGGAGTTCAGAGAGTTTGCCCGCTTGGTTCATGATGGCAATACTTGGCAAAATAGCGCATTTTTGTCTTCCTTTTTTACCTTGGTTGGCTTTCACAGTGTGAATGTTATTGTTGGTTTACTGTGGATGATTGTGCTCATGATCCAGTTTTCAATGAAGGGATTCACCGCAACCATGCAAATCCGTTTTTCTTGCCTGGGTCTTTTTTGGGATTTTTTAAATATCATTTGGATATTTATATTTACCATCGTCTATCTAATGGGGGCAATCTAAATGTCAGATAACAGTCAAGTAGCTCATGCTGAGCATGGCAAGGGGCATCACAAACTCGAAATGTATCTTTCTGGGTTTGTTTTATCAATTATTCTCACTTTGGTTGCTTTTTTTATTGTAGAGAAACAGTTGCTTCCCGTTTATTTTCGCTATTTAGTTGTTGGTCTTTTAGCGTTTATTCAAGCCTTTATACAAGTTTTCTATTTTGTTCGTTCAAACACCAGCCGTGCGGACGGGCTATGGAATGTCATGGCTTTTCTGTTTTCTATTTTTGTGATTATCATTCTTGTCGGTGGTTCAATGTGGATCATGTACAATTTGAATTATAATATGGTCAATTAGGTGAAATTTATTTCTGTTACGAAGCCTGGTATTATCTTCGGTAATATAGTCACTGTTTCAGGCGGTTTTTTTCTGGGTTCGAGAGGGCGTTTTGATTGCGCCCTGCTTTTTTTTACTATGCTCGGTATGTCGCTTATCATTGCAGCAGGATGTATTTTAAATAATTATATTGATCGCGATATTGATAAACTCATGGAAAGGACTAAGCACCGCCCCACTGCAACGGGTCATATTTCTTCTGCCGTGGCAATCGTCTATGCCATTTTACTTGGTATTGCAGGGTTTGCTATTTTATATTTAAAAACCAACTTGCTAACCGTTGTGGTATCGTTGATTGGCCTTTTTTTTTACGTGGTTGTCTACAGTCTTTATTTAAAACGAACTTCTGTCTATGGCACTGTTGTAGGTGCGATTGCGGGCGCCGTTCCTCCGGTAGTTGGGTATTGCGCTGTTACCAATCGCTTTGATATTGGCGCGATTCTTTTATTCTTGATTCTCGCTTTGTGGCAAATGCCTCATTTTTACGCGATTTCAATTTATCGATTAACAGATTATCAAGCAGCCAGTATTCCTGTTTTGCCGATTCGCAAGGGAATTGACTATACCAAAAAAAGCATGTTGATCTATATCCTTGCGTTTACGGTCGTTTCCGTCATGCCAAGTTTTTTTTCCTATACAGGTTATTTTTATTTTACGGCTGCATTAGTTTTGGGATTAATTTGGTTTTTTCTAGGCTTAAAAGGATTTAAAACCAATAATGACAGAGCCTGGGCTCGCAATATGTTTCTTTTTTCGATTATTAATATTACGATTTTATCGTTTATGATGGCAGTGAAACAGTAATTGTCAACAGACCCTAATAGCAATCTATGGAATATACTCAACACACATGAGTTTTCGGAATTTATAGCGCAGCTATTTTGCGTCAGAAGAAACGATTAAAACCAGCAATAGTTATTCATATTGTGCAGTTTTAATCGTTTCTTCTGGCGTAAAATAGCAAGTTAGA
>JABEVJ010000311.1 GCA_013043985.1 Legionellales bacterium
AGGGTCTGTTGACAATTGGTTCTTTGGCTGCAAAAAGAGTGTAATCGGTAAAAATTGGTTCTTGTTTTCGTTAAATAGCTTGCTATTCGCCTCAAACAAAAACCAATTTTTCCTCGATTCTCTCTTTTTTCGCTTCAAAGAACCAATTGTCAACAGACCCTAATGATGTGATGAAATTTGAGGGTTCAGGCAAAATTCGTGATGTGTCTTTTTTGACAACTGCTCAAAACCCTGATATTGCCTATTTGAAACAAAGTCTGGTTGATGTCTTGTGTACGGATGAAAAAGGTCATCAGTATATCATTGAAATGCAAGTGGCTAAAACCAGCGGTTTTGAAAAACGAGCTCAGTATTATGCCGCCAAGGCATATAGCAGACAACTGAATTGTGGCGAGGATTATACGCAATTAAAGGCGGTGATTTTTATTGCAATCACTGATTTTATCATGCTGCCAAACACACCTGATTATCGCTCTACCCATATTATTCTGGATGAAAAAACCTACAATCATGACCTGAAAGATTTTTCGTATACCTTTCTGGAGTTACCAAAATTTCATCAGTCTATTGATGAGCTGAGTACGCTGATTGAAAAATGGATGTATTTTTTCAAACATGCGGAAGAAACCAGCGAAGAGGAGTTGAGGCGAATTGTAGGAAGTGATGAGATTATCTACCAAGCCTATGAAGCATTAAATCGGTTTTCATGGTCAGAAATCGAACTCAATACCTACGAGCAAGAAGAAAAACGCGAGCGCGATGCGCAAGCGATTATCAAACAAAAATTGATTGATGCAAAAGAAGAAGGTAAGGCCGATGAGCGTAAACATTTTGTTAGAAACTTGCTACGTAAAGGTTGGAGTGATGAGAGTATTATTGACAATCTGGAGATCACGCCTCTCGAGTTATCAATCATTAAAAAGGAATTAGACTTAATGTCTGACTCTTAAACAACAAATTGTGCAGTTTTAATCGTTTCTTCTGGCGTAAAATAGCAAGTTAGAAAACCGAAAACTCATGTGTGTTGAGTATATTAAACCTTAAGACACTTCATCCCTAATCCATCCCAAACAATAACCACACCACTAACTGCAGAATTAACAAAGTATAAAAACCTGCCATTAAATCATCAGCAATAATGCCTATACCGCCTGGGAGCTGCTCCAGCCATTTAATCGGCCAAGGCTTCAAAATATCAAAAGCACGAAAAAGAACAAACGCGGATAAAATCCATTGCCAGCCGTTAGGTGCCGCCCACATGGCCAGCCAAAAGCCCACCATTTCATCCCAGACAATAGCAGGTGGATCACTCACGTCAAAATCTCTTTCCGTCACCTGAGAAATCCAGCAACCAAAAACTATCGCGGCGATTAAAACTATCATGTAATACGTAGGCGACAAGACAGCCTGCATCGCTAGATAAAAAGGAATCGCAATCAGTGTTCCGCAGGTGCCTGGCATGATTTTGGACGTTCCCGTTCCAAATCCACAGGCGAGAAAATGAATAGGATTTTTCCATACAGAATCAGTCAATGTGTTTTTCATCAATTTGTTCTTCCTTTTTTTCAGCCGCCATCTCAATTTGCCTGAGTTGTTTTGCAAGTTTGTCAAGCACGCCATTAGTAAATTTATGGCTCTCAGTCCCCCCATAAATTTTACTGAGTTCAATCGATTCATTCAAGGCTACACGATAAGGTAATTCAGGACAATGCAATAATTCAAAACTACCCAAACGCAAAATCGCTAATTCTACCGGATTCACCTCCTTCAAAGGTCTATCCAAAAAAGGGATAAATTTAAAATCCAGTTCTGTACTTATCTCTGTAATACCCAAAAAAAGACGTTTAAAATAAACTTGATCTGCTTTTGCAATACCTTCAAAAACTAAAAACTGCAGTAAAACCTCTGACGGTGGTAAAGCCGTTATCTGCCATTGATATAATGCTTGTACGGCAAACTCGCGCGCTCTTCGCCGCGCTTTTATATTAAATTTCACTATTACCTCTCTTGTCTTTTAATCGCTGGATTTCGCGTTTAAAGGCGTCCAGATCCCCAAAACTGTGATACACAGAAGCAAATCGTACATAAGCCACTTCGTCCAAAACGAGTAACGCACCCATCACCCATTCACCCAACTGCTGCGAACTCATTTCTTTTTCGCCGCAAAGTCGTAGACTTTTTAAAATCAAACGGATTTGTTCCTCAATTTGCTCCGTGCTGACTGGACGCTTTTCCAGTGCTTTTAACATACTTAAACGTAATTTTTCTTCTGAAAAAGGTACTCTTACCCCTTCTCGCTTAACCACTCGAGGCATATCCAATTCAGCTTGCTCAAAAGTGGTAAATCGAGCAACACAAACCTGACACTCTCGCCTGCGCCTCACCTGATCACCATCATTACTCAAGCGTGTATCCATTACTTTAGTATCTGGCGCATTGCAAAAAGGACAGTACATGTGTTAAACCCTGTTTCGGTAGACAGGAAAATCAGCACACAAGCTAATCACCTTTGTTTTAACATGATTCAACACCGTCTGATCCTGTGGTGCATCCAATACATCGGCAATCCAACCAGCAAGCAGCTTGGCTTCATTTTCACCCATACCACGTGTGGTGATTGCAGGCGTTCCAAGGCGTAAACCACTGGTTTGCATCGGCGACCGGGGATCATTTGGCACTGCATTTTTGTTAACAGTAATATGAACATTATCCAGTAAACTTTCATATTCTTTGCCCGTGAGCGTTTTTCCAATCAAATCAAGTAAAAACAAATGATTTTCCGTTCGACCTGATACTACTTTGTAGCCGCGCCCGCTCATGACATTGGCCATTACTTTCGCATTTTCAACAACCTTGCGTTGATATTGCTTGAAATCAGGTTGTAGTGCTTCATGAAAGGCAACTGCTTTGGCCGCAATGACATGCATTAATGGTCCACCCTGCGTACCGGGAAAAATAAATGAGTTGAATTTTTTTTCTAATTCGGGATTGGCCTTGGCTAAAATCATTCCACCCCGCGGACCGCGCAATGTTTTATGAGTCGTCGTGGTGACAACGTCAGCAAAAGGCAACGGTGAAGGATAAACACCCGCTGCTATCAACCCAGCAACGTGAGCCATGTCTACCATGAAGTAAGCACCCACACTATCTGCGATCTCGCGCATACGTTTCCAATCAACAATCAGGGAATAAGCTGAAAAACCACCGATGATTAATTTGGGTCGATGTTCGTGCGCGATACGTTCCATCTCATCATAATCAATTACACCTGTTTCAGGATTAACACCATAAAAAACTGGATTATACAAACGTCCGGAAAAATTGACTTTTGAGCCATGAGTCAAGTGGCCGCCATGAGCCAGATTCATTCCTAATAAGGTATCACCAGGTTGCAAAAGTGCCATATAAACGGCTGCATTGGCCTGCGAACCTGAGTGGGGCTGAACATTTGCATAATCTGCATTGAAGAGTTGTTTGGCGCGATCGATAGCCAACTGCTCGGCAATATCGACAAACTGGCAGCCACCATAATATCGTTTGCCCGGATAGCCTTCTGCATATTTATTCGTTAATACGGAACCTTGCGCCTGTAATACTGCACGACTTACATAATTTTCAGAGGCGATCAACTCAACGTGATCTTCTTGTCGTTGTGCTTCAAGTTGAATGGCATCAAAGACCGCTTTATCCACCTGCTCAAGATCAATCATACTCAAAGCCATATCACACGTCCCCTCATGCTAACGCATTTTCCACTGTATTCGCCAATCCTGTCGCCAATCTTTGCACTTCTTCTGCATCACTCCCCTCAACCATAACACGAATCAATGGCTCTGTGCCCGAAGCTCGCAGCAAGACCCGTCCTCGCTTCTGCAGAATTTCCTCGGCATGGGTCACAGCTTGCTGAATAGCTGGTACTGAAAGAGGCTCAACTGAGCGCGAGACCTTAACATTAATCAAACATTGAGGCCACTTTTTCATATGTTTTTTTAATAAATGTAAAGGTTCTCCTGATTGAATAACCTCAGTTAACACCAGTAAAGCAGCAATAATACCGTCACCAGTCGTTGAAAAAGCCAAATGAATAATGTGTCCTGAGGTTTCGCCGCCTAATTGCCAATTATTTTCTTTCAGTGTCTCTAAAACATAGCGATCACCAACTTTGGCTCTTTGTAAGGGAATATTCAGTGCAGATAATGCCTGTTCCATCCCTAGATTTGTCATGGATGTTCCCACAATTCCGGGCACAACTTCGCCTCGATTGTGAGCCCCACGGGCAATCATAAACAACAATTCGTCACCGTCGACCAGCTCACCTTGTTTATCAACCATGATAACGCGATCGCCATCACCGTCAAAGGCGATACCTAAGTCAGCTTTCTCGTGAATTACCCGTTGTTGTAACTGTTCAGGGTGAGTGGTACCGCAGGCATCATTAATATTAAGACCATTTGGTGTATTAGCAATTACAATAACTTCAGCACCAAGGTCAGAAAAAACTCGCGGTGCAATATAATAACAAGCACCATTGGCACAATCGAGAACAATCTTTAACCCGTTAAGGCTCAAATGCGAAGGAAATGCTTTCTCACAAAAATCAATATAACGTTTTATACTGTCTTCTACCCGATAGGCTCGTCCAATTTTTTCAGGAGGAGCAACAAGCAGTGGTTCTGTTAAAAGTTGTTCAATCTGAGCTTCAATTTCATCTGAAATTTTCATCCCATCACGAGAAAAAATTTTGATTCCATTATCCTGATACCCATTGTGGGATGCACTGATAACAATACCAGCATCAAACCCTCGATCTCGGGTCAGATAAGCAATGCCAGGCGTTGGCATTGGACCCAGCATATAAACATCAACCCCGGCGGCAGAAAGACCGGACTGGAGTGCTGATTCAAACATATAGCCCGTAATTCGTGTATCTTTTCCGATCAAAACACGACTTGCTGTGTGGTGATCAAGCACTGACCCAATTGCCCAGCCAAGTTTTACAATAAACTCGGGTACCATAGGTAATTGACCTGCGCGACCTCGTATGCCATCTGTTCCAAAATACTTTTTTACCAATCTCTCACTCCTAGGGTCTGTTGCATCAGTTTAATAGCCTGCACGGTAGGCAGAACATCGTGAACGCGAATTATATTAGCTCCTCTCTGAATGGCTGCCAGTGCTAAAACAACACTTCCAATAAGCCTATCTTCAACTTGAGCATTCAGTAAATCACCAATAAACATTTTTCGCGAAACCCCCACCAATAAGGGTAAACCTAACTCGCCAAACTGAGGCAAGCTACGCAAAATTTCCATATTTTCCTCTGTGCTCTTACCGAAACACCCTGTACCAATACCTGGATCAATAATAAGGCGCTCTCGAGCAATGCCAGCCGCTTCACAGGCATGTATCCTTTCTTCCAGAAAATTTTGGATTTCTTGTATCAGTGATACATTGTTGTCTGTCGTATTTTCAACAACCTCAAGCTCCCCTGGCATCTTCAAAAGCCGCATATGCATAAGACAGACTGGCACGGGTAAGCCTGAAACTATTTCAAGGGCTCCTGGTACTCTCAGAGCTCTAACATCATTGATCATTGATGCACCTGCATTGACAACAGCATCCATGACCTGGGGACGCGAAGTATCGACTGAAATCGGCACATTCACTTCATTAATCAGGGCTCGGATAGTGGGAATCAATCGTTCGCATTCTTCTTTTTCAGTAGTACATTCATCGGGATTAACGGGATTAATCGGCTCAGCACCAATATCAATAATATCTGCCCCATCTTTTTCCATTTGCTTTGCAAGAGCAATCGCTTCTGCAACTCCACTGGCTCGACTCATGGTTGCAAATGAATGGGGCGACAAGTTAAGAATACCCATGACAAGAGGACGCGACAAATCTAAAATTTTGCCGCGACAATCTAATTGGTTCAGTTTTAAAGTGTTGTTTGACATACTATGAACCAGTAGCAGAGCCCTCTTCTTTCGTAACAGGCACATCTTCAGTAGACCAGTTTTTAGGAGGATTTGGAACTTCCCCTGCCATAATTTGTTTAATTTGCTCCTGATCGAGGGTTTCATACTTCATCAAGGCATCGGCCATCGAATGCAATATAGCTATATGGGTCATTAAAATACTTCTGGCGCGCTCGTAATTGCGTTCAATCACTGCACGGATTTCAGTATCGATCAAATGAGAAGTATCTTCGGAGAACTCTTTACGTTTAGTCATCGAGCGCCCAAGAAATACCTCACCCTCATCTTCTCCATAAACCATCGGTCCAAGTTTGTCTGACAACCCCCAACGAGTCACCATATTACGAGCAATTTCAGTCGCGCGGGAAATATCATTAGAAGCACCTGTGGTCACATTTTGTTCGCCAAAAATAAGGATTTCAGCCAAGCGGCCGCCAAATAAACTTGATAATTGGCT
Source organism: Legionellales bacterium (assembly GCA_013043985.1). Classification (GTDB taxonomy): domain Bacteria; phylum Pseudomonadota; class Gammaproteobacteria; order UBA1113; family UBA1113; genus JABEVJ01. Next base: position 6,439 of record JABEVJ010000311.1, read on the forward strand.
TTCCAGACGTTGTTTAGAATAACTATAACGATCCTGATCCGGCAGATACATGGTCACCCCTAACGCACGTCCACGAGGAATGATGGTCACTTTATAAACTGGGTCATGATCTGGTACTTGAAGTCCGACAATGGCATGTCCTGCTTCGTGATAAGCAGTCAATTTCTTTTCCGCAGGGCTCATCACCATAGAGCGACGCTCTGCACCCATCATGATTTTATCTTTGGCTTTTTCAAAATCGTCCATATCGACAACGCGCTTATTCATACGAGCAGCAAATAATGCTCCTTCATTGACAAGATTGGCCAAATCAGCACCCGAAAAACCCGGAGTACCGCGTGCCAGAACCATCGGACGCACATCATCGGCCACAGGCACTTTACGCATATGAACCTTCAGAATCTGCTCACGTCCCATAACATCAGGCAAGGGAACGACAACCTGTCTGTCAAAACGCCCTGGCCGCAGCAAAGCAGGATCAAGAACATCTGGTCGGTTGGTGGCAGCAATCACGATAACACCTTCGCTGCCTTCAAAACCATCCATCTCAACCAATAATTGGTTCAGTGTTTGCTCTCGTTCATCGTGCCCGCCACCCAAACCAGCACCCCGGTGCCGACCAACAGCGTCAATTTCATCAATAAAAATAATACAGGGAGCTTGTTTTTTTGCTTGTTCAAACATATCCCTGACACGTGAAGCACCCACACCTACAAACATTTCCACAAAATCAGAACCTGAAATCGTAAAAAATGGAACCTTTGCTTCACCAGCAACGGCTTTAGCCAGCAGTGTTTTACCAGTTCCGGGTGAACCTACCATTAACACACCACGAGGAATACGACCACCCAATTTTTGAAATTTTCCAGGATCTTTCAAAAAATCAACCAGTTCTTTTACTTCTTCTTTCGCTTCATCGGCTCCAGCCACATCAGCAAAGGTGACTTTGACCTGATCTTCACTCATCAAGCGAGCCCTGCTGCGGCCAAAAGACATCGCACCACGACCTCCTGAGCCCCCTTGCATCTGCCGGAAAAAGAACACCCAAACCGCAATAAATAACAACATGGGGAACCAGTTAATGAAAATACTCATTAACAGACCTTGCTGTTCTGGCGGTTTGCCTGTGACATTTACGCCTTGCTTAACCAGGAAGGGTAATAAATTCATGTCGTCCATTGGCAAATAGGTACTAAAGGATTGATTATTCCGTGTAGAACCTGAAATATCTCTATCGGCAATAGTGACTGACGTAATATCACCATTCTTTACCTGCGACAAGAACTGGGTATATGACAGATTTGATTCGTTGGTTTTTCGAGGCCCGAAGCTGCTAAAAACAAACACCAGCGCAACGACAATAGTCAACCAAATAATCAAGTTTTTAAACATATCGTTCAAAATAAAAACCTCTTTTCAATAAAAAAAACGGAAACTGACTCGAGGCGTATAGTATATAGGTATCTGCCAGCATCGTAAAATTATTTCCGAACCTATACTCGCACGGTTGAAATTTCGGGATTTATGTGTATTCAGTAAGCTTGATATTAGGGTCTATTGACAACAGACCCTACGCTTACCGCGCCCAATCATATAAACCTCGGATGAGCGGTCACGTGAAGCATCTGGTTTGCGGATAATCACTTTATCAAATGATTGACGCATACGTTTTAAAAACGCTTCTGAGCCCTCACCTTGAAAAACCTTAGTTAAAAAAACACCCCCAGGTTTCAATACTTGTATAGCAAAATCAAACGATAGCTCAACCAAATACATTGATCGGGGTTTATCCACCTCAGGCAAACCACTCATATTAGGCGACATATCAGATAATACTACATCAGGCTGCTTACCTTGCAGCTTTTCCATCAATACTTCATAAACAGCATTGCTGGTAAAATCTCCGGTGATCACTTCCACACCAGCTAGAGCATCCATAGGTAAAATATCAAGCGCTATAACCTGCCCAGCAGGTTTTACCCAATCTACCAGCAACTGTGACCAGCCTCCTGGAGCTGCGCCCAAGTCAACAACAATCATTCCTGATTTTATCAAGTGATCCTGTTTTTGAATTTCCATCAACTTAAAAACTGCTCGTGATCGATAACCTGCAGCATGAGCTTTTTTGACGTAAGGATCAGCGAAATGTTCTTGTAACCAACGTTTACTGCTTTTTGAGCGTGCCATTTTGTTTCTCTGCTTTCAAAAATTGAGTCACTTTATAGATAATGAAAAGCGAGCCAGACCAAGTATATAAACCCAACAACACCCAACGATGTGAAGAGGCTTTTAAAAATAAGAAACTAACCGCTGCCAACACCAAGCTGCCAACAATAAACATGAGAGTAAGTAATTTAAGTTCGTTAATTGATTTGTTCATCGTTATTTGTTCAAAATAATTCTTGAGAGTTGAGTTAGTATATAACAGAAGCCGAAAAACCTCGAAAGACTGGTAGTATTCCTTCGGTTTTTCTTGCTCAGAACATCCAAATCTCATCGTTCATGCGGGCGCTAAACTTCGCATCTTGAAATGCGTTGGGTATATACCCGAAGCGTTTCATATTTAGGGGTTTATGACGCCGCTATTTTTCGTCATATGAAACGATTAAAACCAGCAATAGTTATTCATATTGTG
>JABEVJ010000312.1 GCA_013043985.1 Legionellales bacterium
GGCTCAACGCCGTGTCGGTTGCCTTGTATTTCGCCTAGACGGCTCAACACCCGGCCCTGCGGCTACTCGGGGGTCGTCGCACTTCGTGTGCTCCTTCAAAGATGTATAGCCCTCTAAGAGGGAATAGCACGGTGCGGCTGTGGTTAGCCCGCAAGGGGAGAGGGAACCACAGCCGTTCCGTGCTATTCTCTCTTATAGGGTTGCGCATTTCTTGATCTCATTACGCGACAGCAACTATAGAATAAATGACGATGATTGCGGTGCAACTTGCGGTGCTTTATCTGCCGTCTTCTTAGCTGATTTACCGCGAAGTGAAGGAAAAAAGCTTGTCACATCAACCATTGCCTTCTCTAGATGGTTGCTTACGTTTGGATGTGACCGCAAATGATTCTTCCTTGCGTTTGTGTAGAATTTATCCATTTTATTCGAAGCACTTAGATAACTCTTTGCTCCACCTAATAAACTCGTGATCCCTGCGGCTTCCAAAGCCAGCACGGTAAGAATTGCTACTCCAGCCGGAATAAGTGCCCCACCCCCTGAACCAAGAATGACAGCTAAAGTGCCCAGACCAAAAAAGGTGAGAGCAAACCCCGCTGCTCCTGCTTTGGCAGCCGAAATAGCCGCCTTTGTGCTTTTATTGATGGGAGGAGCAATCTTAAATGCATGATCCATTTTTTCTTTGGCTTGAACTAGTCTTTTCAAATTTACTGGCCGATTATTACGCGCCGAATCTAAGAACTCGGTACAATATTCATAAGTGGCAGCCGTTGACTCTGGTGTGAGTTCATCAGCAACCAAAATAGCTTTTGCTGCTGACTCAAATGAGGTGACCATTTTACCGAGTGCCTCTACCTTTAGGTTATCTGATCTTTCTTTATGTTTGTCCTGATATATCTTCTTTACTTCAGCCAATTTTTTTATAAACGGCAAGGTACATTGCAACTTAGCAAATGCAAATGTATTTTCTTCATCCCTTTTGATCATAAATCTTAGCTGCCCTTCATCAACTTCATATCGATGAAACTGAAATACCGGGCAAATAGCTTCTAAAGCCTGTTTTTGTTTCAGAGTCAAATCAAGCCAGTAACTATTTTCCTCTCCAGCTAAAATAGAATCGGCAAACTCTTCAAAAAAACGATATTTTTCAAAAGATTCCGCTAAAGAACTCTGATCATCATCGGACATCTTTTTAATGACATTCTGAATAATGCTCAACAAAAGTGCTTGTTTTTCTTTAGACAATACCGAAAATTGAGGATGCGTAGGAAGAATTCTCTCTATCAGTGGTAATGCAGCTAACGCTTTGATTAGTTTCTTTTGACGCGAAATCGGATTGATCCTCGCTGCAATCATATCAGCTACTGATCTAGAGCTATTATTTTGAACACTAATTATTTTTGTTACCATATAATCAGGAATGACGGAAATTTCAGCATTAAAATCACGTATAGAACGTCCAGGGGTACGTCTATCAAAATCATCAGGAAACAATCCTATTAAGAAATCAATCACAGGTCCAGAAAGTGCTTTTCCTGTTGCCTTGATTGTGGAGTTAACCAAATGACCTTCATCATCATATTCTTCTTCCTGATAAGAAAAAACGATACCCATTTCTTCAAAAGCTCTATTTGTATTGGAAAAAGGCTCTCTGTTGGCGATGACTTGGTCACTAGATTCATTGTGCTCTATAATAATAAACTCGTTGGTAGGACTCATTCCTTACTCTCCTGTTTGCATCTTGATAAATTGAAAAACAGCGTGAAATATTTTTTTAACCTGATTACAAGATTTTTGCGCAATTGTCCCTCATTTCAACTGCAATAGTCAACTATTGATGTTTTCCTGTTTGTTGGAAATAATATGTTCACTGCATTTGAGATTACAAGATTTGCACTTTAGCACCTATTGTCATTCCCATGCGGGCGGGAATGACAACAGCCAAATTAATAAACTGATTGACAATTTGCCTTGGGTATACAACAATACGAAAATTTTATTATAACCAGAGAATAACAATGTACAACCTCAACTATAAAAAAACCTCTCTTGCGCTGATAGCTCTCTTTTGTAGTCAGTCACTGTTTGCGAATGTCACCACTCAAACTTTTGAGAGTGGGCAAACTGCATCTGACATTCAGGCTTTGGTTAATTTTATGACGACATCAATTGGCTCATTACCGCTTCGTGTGCGTAATAATCGTTCAGGTTTGGCCTACACTGGCAGCGCTGCTCTCACCATCAATGGAAAAATTTTACCTCTGAGTTATTATTCATCCCCTGCCTACTGGGGTGAATACGTATGCACATTACCAGGCAACTCTTGTGATGTTGTCGATTCATACAACTCCAGCAATTATACCGTCAACCCAGCCGCTGGAATAGCTGGCGACTTGCAAATTGAGCGAGTGAATGTTTCCAACGGTGCTGATATATATGATGCAGCTACCTGGCAAATGGCAGTACAACTGGCTGCGATAAATAATGTAACAGGTCCAGGTGGTGAATTATTAACAGATATTGCCGATAACCAAACTGCATTATTAAACTATGGCTCTGATGGCAATGCCGATTACGGAAACGGAAACGTGTCATCCAATCAAAACCGCGCGGCTACCAGTGCATTTAACTATAATGGCAATCAAATTTCAGTGCCTTCCAATGCTTTCTATTATCGAATGGTTCCTGGCGCCTGGTTTGCCTACGATCCACTCTACGGTACTGACTATGCTAAGATCGTAGCTCATCAGTTTCCAAGTGATAACTCAGCTTATAAACCTGGTTTAATTACCTGGCAAGATTGGAAGCCTATCACTGGCGAAAATGCGTGGGGCTTTTTGATTGGACCGCTCCAAACAGCATGGCTTAGCGCTCAAAACAACGGCCAGCAATATATTGATTTTCATTCTCTTGCTGTACAAAATGCCATTAATATTCTTTATGCTTTCCGCCATATGCAGTCACAAATTGGTGCTGTGTATTACGAACCCGCTGGCGGTGAAGATAATGGTGGTGCACCTGTCAGTCCCTATAATGTCTCGGTCGAAAATAATGCCTCAACCTTGGCAGGTTTGAAAATTCTAAAATCGGTATTGGTGAGCGAGCTCGAACATCAAGCTAATTTATCCGAAGAAAATAGCACCAGCATCAAACAAGCGATTAAAGACATTGACATCATGATTTATGGTGGTCCGATGCCATCAGATAGTCACGCGCCTTACCAGTCCACTGCCGGTTTATTGTCTTTCTTCAAAAATAATGCCTATGACGCCGAGAACGGAATATTTTATCAAGGCGGAAGCGCAAATGACCCTAATGCTGAGAAAACATGGTTACCTACGGTTGAACCAAAAGCGGTAGACGTTAATACCTGGGGTATCACCGTACTTGGACAACCGACAATTGATGAAATGTTTAGTTTTGGCGCAGCTTATCAAATGTGGCAAAATGTGAAACAATGGGGCGGTTATTACGGCACTGACAATCAATTGTGGGGAGTGGGTTACTCAGATCAAGATGGCAATAGTTCTGCACATCCTGGTCAAGGCATCATGTCAACTGAATGGACTGCGGGTGCCATCAATATGACACGAGCTCTTATTACGCAATATGGCGTCATTGCCAATAGTAGCAGTACCTCTATCTATACCCCAGAACAAAAAAGTCAAGCCGCATCTTATATAACATCACTGACCAGCGATGAACAAAGTATGGTTGCTCATTTAAACACCTTACGTACCGATCAATACGGCCAGAGCAGCAGTTCATTTCAGGATGTAGCGCCACCGAACTATACAAAATTAATCAGTCTTCAATCTGGGCAACTTGGTTTTGTTTATGCCAGTAAACGATACGACATTCCATTCGGCTGGTGGGCCAATCCATTGCCAAGCACGACCTCGGTCGCCTGGCCTGTCATGCTGTATTATAATTTTAATCCTTTTACCCTGGGCGGAAGTTACACTGCACCTCATTTTGCCGCACCGCCTTTACCTGAAACGCTCAATGTACAAATTAATAATACCAGTAATGGTACTGCAGTTAATGTTAATTACACGCAACTTGATGGGAAAAAAGAGCCGATTCATGGCTCATGGCCAGCACCTGTTACCGCTAACAGTAATGGGCAAGGTGATATTCCAGCTCAAACCATTATGGTAGCACTGACAAACGTCAGTGATGGCTCATCAATCTGTAAAGTCAGTATTCCTTATACTTTATATGTAGACTCGCTGGATGGCCAAGTCAGTATTAAACCGCAAGTCGTACCAGGAACAAAAGATCAATGTGTGGTTAATGTAATCAATGATGATACGCCCCCACAAAATCCACCTTATTTGCCGGCAACTACCACTGCTTATGTCAGTAATCAGGTACAGAACGCAACCAAAATAGGCATTAATTATGGTTATTGGGATACGACTAATCAAACCTGTAATACCACAAACTTAACCTATGGTCCGCAACTAAGTGGTGTCGGTGGCACGGTGTCGCTGCCACAAAATGTTTGTTTTGTTTCGGTTGCTTATACCGTTGATAACACCAACTGGTATGGCGCATGTAATGTAGACAGCTCACATATTTATGACATTTATGGGGATGCACAGGGGAAAAATGGGGTCAGCACGATTGATGCCATCTGGACAAACTCACAAGGAAACGGCGCCTGCCCGATTGAGGCACCAGTAAATTAGATAGACCCACCGTAATAGAAATTCCGGGTTTCTAAAATATTTTTTAACGCTCGATGTCATTCCGTACGAAAGCCGCGTGCGTAGGTGATAGAGTAAACAGAGAGTTGTACGGCTGGAGATACGGAACCTAAGTGGAAATAGTGAAA
>JABEVJ010000313.1 GCA_013043985.1 Legionellales bacterium
TATTAATAAATACATAGGTATGTTTTAATATTCCGTGTACAGTAAATGCTCTCTCTAACTTTTTTTGTTTTTTGGTCTAGACAGAGGGGGGCACTTTAAACTGGCGGTTATTATATTCACTTAAACCCACATAAACTTGAACTACTTAATCTATCTAAAGACATATCATTCTTTGCTAATCCTAAGCAAGAAATAGAAAAAAATGAGCCGGATACCAATCCATTAATGTCATTACGTGATGTAATTGAGTATGTTAATTCATACCTTCGTAAGACTTTTGATTTAGCATACTATGATATGTATCCTCTTGATTGGGAGATAACAGATAATACGAGTGGTATAGTCATAAATAGACCTAATCATGGTTTACCACATACAGCGCGTACTGCATACATAGTTCCTACGGTTGTAGCTTATTTTGCTAATTTTAGTAATCTTCAGTGTAATTTTACAATGAAAGATATTATAAAAATGCAAATAGTTCTCTTATTTGCCGTCGTAGGTAGAAAGAACGACATGGGGTATGCTGATAATCAAGAGGTATATAAAACTTTTCGCCTTGCAAGTGCAAACGCATTTGAAAGTTTTATTAACAATACTCCTAAATATAAAAATTTATTTAAAGACGATGCTGAAATAAAACAATATAAAAACATAGTCATTGATTTTGCTAATCCAAGTTATTCAGATGCGCTGAGAGTTATTTTACGACAATGTCATTGTTTGGATTTGCCAAGATGTTATGAAGAGCCTGAATTCAATCAAAAGGTTAGAAATCCTTTAAATGGCTATTTAGGCAAAAATAAAGCCGATGAATTAATTGATTACTCAAATAAATTATTAGTAGCGACTGGTGATAGGATATTAATGAAAAATAAACATTATAAGTTCCCTCTTTTCGAACAATGTAGTCACAATATTGATATATGTTTAGAAAAAATTAGCCAAGTACCTGCGCCTATTCCAGATAAAAAAATGACCCCCAGTCAGGGCTTTGGTGTTTAAACTCAACACACATGAGTTTAATTTTAAAAATCTGATGTGGTCTTATTGAAAGAGACCACTTCATTTATATATACTCGCAGCACTCACCCCAGCCGATTTTCAGCATCAATCCTAAACAGCAAACCCAGCGCAGCACATAACACAATCAAACTGCTGCCGCCATAACTCATCAACGGTAAAGTAAGTCCTTTAGTTGGCAACAATCCCGCATTAACACCCATATTAATCAACGCCTGCAACCCAATCCACAAGCTCAAACCATAAGCAAGATATGCATTAAAATAACGGTTCTTTTTAAAAGCTGCCCGACCAATCATAAAACCGCAATACACAAGCAATGAAAATAAGGTGATAACAAGCAATACTCCCATCAATCCTAACTCTTCTGCTAATACTGCAAAAAGAAAATCGGTATGCGCTTCTGGCAAATAAAATAATTTTTGTACACTGTTACCTAAACCCACTCCCGTTAACCCTCCCCGCCCAAAGGCAATAAGCGATTGTGTGAGTTGATAACCACTGCCATATTGATGTTGCCAAGGATCAAGAAACGTCGTAAGTCGAGCTAAACGATAAGGTGAAGAAATTGCAAGCAGTGCAAACACCGCTGCCGTCCCTGCAACAACCAGTCCGAAAATACGTAAGGGAGCGCCAGCAAGAAACATCATACCTAAAATGGTGGTTGATAAAACAACCGTAGAACCAAAATCCGGCTCTAAAAGCAGCAAAACAGCCAGAATCAATAAAATCCCCATTGGCTTGAAAAAACTCAACCAATTCCTCCGAACTTCCTCTAAATGACGATGGATATAACCTGCTACATAGAGAATAGTAAATAACTTCGCCACTTCAGAAACCTGAATTCCCAGCGATCCAATTCCCAGCCAACGACTACTTCCGTTGACCTCACGGCCAATGCCAGGTAAAAGAACAGAAATTAATGCCACACCTGCAAACATCAATAATATCGGACTAAAATATTCAATTTTTTCAGTTGGAATACGCGACATAATGAGCGCAATAATCAGACCCAAGCCCAGATAACTCATTTGTTTCCATAAATAGTGAAATGCCCCACCAAATTGCTTTTCAGAGATGGCCATGGAAGCGGAGGTTACCATCAATAGCCCCATAAGGATAATCCCTGCACTTGCAAACAATAAAATGTGCTCAACTCGCCGCACAGAGGTCTCTGGTGCGATCGATTTTGTTGTCATAGAAAGATAGGATTTGCGTTTTTTATGCATCATAAATTACATAACCTCAGTACTGAGGTTACGTACCAACTCACAAAAAACCTGTCCGCGATGCTCAAAATTTTTAAACATATCCCAACTGGCGCAGGCCGGAGAAAGCAGCACGGTATCACCACTTACCGATAATTGTGCCGCCTGATTGATTGCCTCATTAAAATCACGGGCAAATATTTTCGAAACATCATCACCCAATCCTTGAGAGATGAGAGCCGCATCCTGACCAAATAAAATCACATGACGCACAAACTGCCGAACAACGGGTTGTAATTCGGTAAAATCTGCGCCCTTGCCAAGCCCGCCCGCTAATAAAATAATTTTGCCTTGAATGGCACTGCCCAAGCCAGCAATAGCAGCAATCGTTGCACCAATATTGGTTCCTTTTGAGTCGTTATACCAGTCTACGCCATTAATCTCGCGTACCCATTGGCAACGGTGTGATAAACCTGCAAAAGTCTTTAAAACATCGAGTAAGGGAGCAAGTGGCACAGATGCTTGAGAAGCAATCGCTAATGCTGATAACGCATTTAACCAGTTGTGACGGCCTTTTATTTTCAGTTGATTCACATCAAGCAATTTCTCTTTGCCACAAGTTAAATAGGTCTGTCCGTCATCCGCTTTTATTAAGCCAAATTGATTTTCTGCTGGCGTGTCACTGCCAAAACTGACAACCTCAGCTTTATTATGCGATGGCAAAGCAGTTAATTTATCATCACGATTGATGACTGCTTTTTTACAGCCAAAATAAACGCGTTGCTTAGTTAAAATATAGTCATTGAATGTTGCATAACGATCGAGGTGATCGGGTGAAATATTTAACACACAAGCAACTTCAGCATGGAGATCAGTGGTCATTTCAAGTTGAAAATTTGAAACTTCAAGTACATAATAATCCGGTTCAATTGAGCTAATTAAATCCAACGCAGGGATTCCCAGATTGCCTCCCACTTTTACAGATTTACCCGCCGCGACCAGCATCTCACCCACTAAAGTTGTGACCGTACTTTTACCATTTGAGCCAGTAATCGCAATAATAGGTGCTTTTACATAACGAACAAATAATTCGAGGTCGCCAATCAAAGGAATCCCTGCCTGCTGACAATTGATAAGCGTAGGATGCTGATAAGAAACACCTTGGCTGACAACCAGTTCTTTTGCAGAAAGCATCATTGCCTGATCAAATTGCCCCAGAGCAAGCGGTGCATCGGGAAACAACGAGGTAAACTCATCAAGTCCAGGAGGAGCGTCGCGGCTATCTGTGATAGCAAAAGTAAAATTCAGACGAGCAAGATGTTTCGCACAGGAAAGCCCTGTATTTCCCAAACCAACAATTACATAATCATATTTCATAGGTGTGCTCTACAATTGAACAACCTCAAAATGCGAGGATTATACCCCTCTCCCTAACCCTCTCCCGCAAGGGGAGAGGGAACCACAGCCGTATCCTGCAGGATGAGCATTTAAGCGCATTAACAGGCAAACGAAGGAGGCCCCTCCCCCCCCTCCGAGGGGGAGGGGTTGGGGAGAGAAGGAAACTCGCATCTTGAAATGCGTTGAGTATATAGTCTCCGCGATTGAGATCGCGAGATTTATGACGCCGCTATTTTTCGTCATATGCAATAATTAAAACCAGCAATAGTTATTCATATTGTGCAGTTTTAATTATTGCATAGGGCGGAAAAGAGCAAGTCAGAAACTCGCGATCTCAATCGCGGAGACTATAGTCTCCGCGGTCACAAATTGCGGTTTTTGACCGCGCGGAGTATAGTTATACCATTGACGTTAATAATTGTCAGCACGAGAGAGACAAAATATTTCTCTCTATTTAAAAAGTAAGGGGATTTGTATTTGATTATGCGTCCAACAATAGGCTGGTTAGTCTTTGCTATTGGTGCTGTTTTTTATAGTTATGAATTCTTATTACGCATCCTACCCAGTGTGATGACAACCCAACTCATGGCAACGCATCACATCACAACTGCAGGCCTAGGTTATCTCGCCAGTATCTATTACATCATTTATACCGCTATGCAAACGCCTGTCGGTTTATTAATCGATTGGTATGGCCCCAGGCGTTTACTGCTGTTTGCCAGCGCAATCTGCACTATTGGCTCTTTTTGCTTTGCCTCAACCACCTCTTTGTTTTGCGCAGCACTGGGACGATTTTTAATTGGATTTGGCTCTGCTTTCGGCTTTGTTGGTGTATTACGCCTTGCCTCGTTATGGTTGCCTTCCCATCGTTTTGCACTGGCAACTGGTCTGGTCACCACACTTGGCATGATAGGTGGAATCTTGGGCGATGTGGTTTTAAGCCACCTTGTCAATACAGCAGGTTGGCATGTCGCAGTCATGCTGTCTGCATGGTTAGGGATAGCGACAATGGGTTTAATCTGCTTTATCCCCAAATCCAACCCTCACACTTTTAGCACTCGACTCCCTCACCGACAATGGCGTCATTTATACCGTGAACTACTCATCATTTTGAAAATGCCAATTATTTGGCTTAATGCTGTCGTTGGAAGTCTATTATATCTTCCCCTCGCTATTTTTGGTGAATTATGGGGTGTTTCCTATTTGCAAACAGTTCAACAAATCAGTCCATTTGATGCCACACTTGCCATTTCTTTCTTAATGTGGGGATGGGCGATTGGCGCTCCGTTAGTCGGTTGGTTTGCAGATAAAACGGGCAGCCGTTATCGTGTTGTCCTCGGTTTGAGCAGCGCATCTCTTTTCTTTACGCTTTATATATTGAATACCCATTTTTCGAGTAATATCACCCTGTTCACTGGTTTGTTTTTACTTGGCGTATTATGCTCAAATCAAGTTTTAATCATGGTTATAGCTCGAGATAATTGCCCTGCTCACATGCTGGCGACCGGGCTTGCTGTCACCAATATGATCATTATGGGAGGAGGGATTGTATTTCAACCTCTCATTGGACTAATGATGCGCTCAAGTTCAGCCATGTTACTTGCTGACAGCAACTCTCCTGACGTCAGTATTGCTTACACCCAAGCAATGTATATCGTTCCGGCTGCCATTGGGCTGGCTATTGTGGTATTGGGAGTTCAGTTACTTAGTCGGAAGAATGCTTTGAGTGCGGTGAATGCGAGAGAGAAAATCGGGTTACTGTGAAGCCCCCTTTTTTAGGATTGCATTTTTATTCTCATCAACAGCAATTCCCGCTAATTTTTAGAAAGCGCATGGGATAAGGGTTCTCGAAGAGAAAAGAAACATAGCAACGGAAAAATGAGTTATTATCACCAAGTGCTGGTGTGTTGAGTATACCCGAAGCGTTTCATATTTAGGGTTTTTGACTTGCTCTTTTTGGCCAACAAAACGATCAAAACAACACAATCAACCGCAATGTACCTGCCCACGCGGCAGGTAGGTTCGCACTTGCGCCAGGTTCTGGGATATAAGACAAAACTGGCTCCAGATAAATACCCGTCATGATTTTTGCTTGATAATAAGCCTGGTACATTAACTCGGTCGGGTTAACATAAGTATTTTGATTTAGCCATGACAAGGAAACGCCCATGCCAAATGAATCATCCAGTCGATGATGAATTAACCCAAACGCAGTCACTCCGCCTCCAACATATCGATTAATAGGTAACGCGGGGGAATTATTGCTGCCATATTGATAAAAAGCTGAAATACCACTGATATCTTGCTCAGGATCTCGATACCAGAGGCGCTGATTACCAAAAACATAATAACCTTCGGCGGTATCTTCTGAAACGGTAGGCGGGCCTTGAATAACGTCAGTTCGATGAAATTTTGAATGTAAGTTATTGAAAAAGCAGTCCTTTTATGATCAAATAGCGTAAATCACACGTTATATTTGATCAAACAA
>JABEVJ010000314.1 GCA_013043985.1 Legionellales bacterium
AAAACCGAAGGAATACTACCAGTCTTTCGAGGTTTTTCGAGCGAAGAACATCCAAATCTCGCGTTCAGGTGGGATGATAAACTTCGCATCTTGAAGTGCCTTGGGTATATATACCCATCGTACTTCAAGTACCATGGGTATAGTTGCCAGCAGCAGCAGATTCTTTTATCTGCAAATCCATAATTGCAATCAGCCCGGCAAAGGTTCCCGTTATTTTATGAGGATTGTTGCTTATTGTTGATTTAATATAATCAATGTAGTCCTTGAGACTTAAATTTTTCTGGCTCAATCCCCTGCGAGCTATTTCATCTGCAAGTTCACAGTGCGAATGTTTTGTACCTGATAAAAACCCTGGGTGGGCATATGTTTGAAACATTATGGCAAGTTTTCTGACAGATTGTGCCTCGTGATCTAATTTTTCCTGAGAATGTTTTTCTGTTGGCTGTTTAAATAACGTCATAGTAGCTTTCGTCATAATCTTCGATGTTTTGCGGTATTGGGACTGAAGTGCACAGAGCTCGAGATTAGATCGATAGTTTATTGACATAATGTCCGATGGTTGCATAGTTTCCATAACATGGATCAGCTGCAAGTATTGTGCATGTGATGCGCCGTCAGCTAGTCGAGATGCATAGGGTATATATTTTCCCGTCTGTTTCATATCAGGTTTAGATAGATATTCAGTCATATCCGTAATATATCGTTTACATTGATTAAAACCTGCAACCTCAATTAGTGTGGGGTAAATATAGCTGGGAAATATCTCTAGCAGGTTTTTAAAATCTTTATAATATCCGACGAATTTTTTAAGAGCCAAGGTAAGTGTTGTTGAAATGAGCGTTTGCATTTCAGTGGCGGGCAAATTCATTTGAACAATCAAGGTGTAAAATTGGTGTAAATCTTGTAGAGTTTCTATTATTTTATCGAATTTTTCGGGTGATAACCAATAACAAAACATTTTTTTATCGATGCCTGATGGAAGTTTTTCATAAAGCTCAATGAAGTCAGACAATGAGCTAATAACTGCATTCTTATCTTCTTCAAAAACCGTTAAACCCTTCAGGTAGTTCCAGTCAATGGTTGATATCATCGCCGCTTTTTTCTCAATAGTCTTTAGTAATCGCCATACATCTTTAAAAACAGTCTTGTCTGGAATAAATTTCTGGAGACTTTCCTTTCCAAAAGAAGAAATGATGCAGTCCAGTTTCAGATTTTCGACTGAAGAGATATCAATAAGCTTTTTGAAAACATCTGTATTGGTAATAAATTCACTGATATTTTCATCCAACACTTGCACAAGTTTTACTTGGAGTTGCTCATTAAAATAATTGAATGATAATTCAAAATAGCTTATATCAGATCGATATAATGATGTGAGTGCCATTTTAATTTCATTGTTATCCATGAGATTAAACAACTGCGTTACAAGCCAGTTAAAATCAATGATATTATTTTTTTTAAGATTAGGGAGAAGTGCACGAAACAAATTAAAATAAAAGTCTATTTTTTCCGGCAGGCTTAAGATGGAATAAAAAAGCGGGTTTTCTCGATCACTTATTATTGTATTGATATCTTCTGAAGTTAACGCATTAACGAGTTCAGATTGACCAGCCACGTTTAATACAGTGAATAAATTATAAAAAAAATTTCCTTTTTTTTGATACATAATGATATCTTTTGGAATAGGATGGGAGTTTGATCCAAAACAGCTGAGCAGTTTCTCTATTGCTTCTGGATTATCTTTGAGCAGATTAATCACTGAACCAATATAATAAAGAATTAAATTCTTGTTTGGATTATTATAGTAAATAATATCTTTTAAATTATTGCTTAAACAGTTTATCAAATATGTTTGTGCATCATACTCTTTATTTAATAGTGAAAAAACACCTAGGAGCGTCTCTGCGTCGATAAAATTACCAATGTTATCGCCCACTTTTTTAAGCAAGGTTAATTTGTCTGAGTCCGGTAACATGGCAATTATTCTAAGAAGATCCTGAGAGGTCTTAATTAAAAGATAACCATCACTTTTTAAATATAAATTAATTTCTGCGTTTTTTAATAAGTCACGAAAAAGAAGAAACCCCAACTTATTATGTACATTAACATGATCCTGGTTGATTAATTTTTCATATTGTTGATGAGTATTTATCATAAAGCTGTTTTTAATAAAGTTATAGATTGCAGGTGATTCAATTAATTTGTCTGGTAAGACCGCAAGCCTCTTTAAAATACTAAGACTTTTTGTGGAAAGAGCCGTTTTGCTTTCGTAGATTAACTCAACTGTCAATTTATTTTTGTTGGTTATTAATATTTCTTTGATAGTTTGAATTTTTTCAAAATCAAAAAGAAATTCTGGCCAATCTTCATTGACTGGTTCTCTGATACTGACAAGTTCAAAAAACAAAATATTTATGTAAATTGAGTTTAGCATAAATTCGATGGGTGTTTTGCAGGTTAATATTGATTTCAATGACTCAGAGAGTGTAATAGGGATATTTCTATCTTCAATTTTTGGTATTGGTTGTTTGTTTAATTTTGACTGAATAAAGTCTTGAAATTGTTTTTGATGACTCTTATCATCAAGTATTTGATTGTCTATGTAATCTCTATAAATTTCACACTGCTGAAAGTTGAATATAAAATCATTTTCTGAATAATTTTTTATAAAGAAATTAAACTCAGTGATTAGATGAGGCAGTAACTTAATTTTAGGATTATTTTGCAAAAAACCGATATTTTCCTGTTTATCGCTTTCAATGAACTCAACACAACATTGTAGTTTATATCTTACTCCAGAAGTAAACTCGGCTAAAATAGTATCCGCTTTTGTATATCCACTTATCAAAGACGAATCAAACTTTAATACCAGGGGTAAAGTACGCTGGAGTAGTCTCTCTTCGGACTGATTTGGCTTGTTTATATTCGTAACATAATATTGTAGATGCGTATAAAACTCTTTTGGATAAACTTGCCAGTTCCAGGCATCACACATCACTGTATCTAGGTTCCATTTGATTATGTTGCTTTTAGATGTTTTGGGATCTCTGCCAAAGATGGCAATACCGTGATCCCCTCCTATTTGCTGATCTCCACTATAAGCTTCAGATATATAGAATCGCTCGCTATTGATATGAGGTGCGCATTCTCGGGCAAAGTGGACTGCGCGATCTGCGGATTCTCCACAATTGCCAACGGCGGTGTGTTTGCTATATAAGAGTTTATTTGCAAATGTATTAAACTCTAAAAAATAATTTTGCTTGGAAAATAACAGTCTTTGTTCTTTAGCTGACTTTTCGGCGGCAGACCAATGTTTATTCCGTAATTTTTGCTGTTCGTTAACATTGCCGCGTTTATTAGTTGAGCCACGAAAAATAATGCTATTGGTAAACAGCATGGCATCAAATGCAAGGGTAAGGTTCTCTTTGGTTTTGGAAAAATCATATTTGGGTTCTTTTATTTTAGCCTTCAGAGCTTCTTGAGAGAAGATATTATTCTTATTCAAATCACTGCGGCTTAAAACGGTTTTTTTTACATCATAAAAATCATCGTAGCTAGAAAAGCCTGCCTCGGTTTTTAGCCTAAAAAAGGGGATAATTTTGCTTTGTTTAGAACAGATATAGATAAGATTGGTATTTTCATCAGGAAGTAGATTGGTTTTATCACCAATTAATATAATATTATTGTTTCCCTCAACAATGTGAAAATCAACCTCCTCATTGTCTAAGAGATAAGAGATCATAAGCTGATAAAAATTAAGTTGTGTTGCATTTTTAATGCAATTTAGTTGTTCATAGGCATATATCATTGCCCTGTGAGCGATGCGAGAGTTTTTAATAATATTATTATTTATTTTATTGAGCATAATATGTGCCTTAAAATGATTATTAAGATCGTTATTATATGTGATAAATATTAAGTAATTATGAAAAAGGGGCATTTTAACTCACATTCAGCTCTGTGGTGGACAATTTTATTTTTGTTTACTCACACCCCTGGCGTGCCGCGGCTTGTCCAGAGGAAATCTTTTGAGGTCAAGTAGATGCCGCGAACAAGTTCAGCAGGTGGAGAAGAGGGAATTTTCAAAAAAATGTCCGGCACAGAGGAAATTTTTGTAATTGCGCACTGTAAATAATCTACACTTAATAATTGTTCCATATCATTATATAGTCGCTGTCGCGTAATGTGGTTTAAAAGTGCGCTAATATGAAATTAGCAACAAATAACGAAAAGTGCTTGTCATTGCGAGGAAGCGCAGCGACGAAGCAATCCAGTAAAAAGAGCGTAAACTCAATGAGTTGACGCTTATGAGCATTCTGGATTGCTTCGTCGTAAACTCCTCGCAATGACGAGCATTTTCGCCTATTTGTTGTTATTTCCAATTACGCGATAGCGACTATATATACTCATGTGTGTTGAGTATAAGTTTTTTATAAAATTGCTCCTTACTTTCAATATCCATTAAATATTCAATCAACAATAAGGCGCGAATTCAAATGCGAAGTGCAATTCGATGAATAGATAGTGGTCAAATGAGGTAAACTGGCCACTCTGAATTGCAATCGGAGTAGCGATGGTTTACA
>JABEVJ010000315.1 GCA_013043985.1 Legionellales bacterium
AAGCTTCAGTGCTAAAACCTTAATTACGTGATAGTAGCTAACCTATTAAAATTTAACGTTTTTTTCTCAATTTATGTGTCGATACCTCAGACTATATACTCATCGTTATTGCAAGATATTTCTCGCAATAACGATGAAGAAAATAGCTGCTAACTTGCCATTTCTTTCAATTTTTTCAATGCTCTCAGCTTGACAACCTGACGTGCAGGTTTTGCTTTAATCATGATTTCTTCGCCTGTGAAAGGATTTTTTCCTTTTCGCGCTTTGGTTGCTGCTTTCTGTTTAACTTCAATTTTCAGTAATCCAGCAATGCTGCAAACACCGATGGCTTTGGGGCGGATATGACCTTTGATGATTTGACCAAGACAATCAAATACTGAAACAACTTGTTTGCGACTTAAACCTGTCGCATCAGCCATTGTATTGTACATGGTTGCTTTAGTAAGAGCATCGTCATACTTAATGTTTTTAGGTAAAAGAGGAGCAACAGCTTTTTTTGCTGCAGTCTCTTTTGGTGCAGACATTTTAGTGGTTTTTTTGGCAGGAACGGCTTTTTTTGCCGCGGTAACTTTCGCAGAAGATTTTTTTTGCATCGTCATAAGTCTCCATGATTGATGTAAGAACGCCAGTATCTTCTATCAATTATTGATGAGAATTATACTCACCATAACTCAAATAGAAAAACACCTTAAGGCCTAAGATATCACAATAAAAATAAATAACCAGAGTTTTTTAACTATTTTTTGCAGAAAAACTGGTTTTTTTAAAAATTTGTCGATAAAATTAACAGAAATACCTGAAATTATGAGGCTTAGAAAAAATGTACTACCAAAAACACTTGTTTATATGTACTAATCAACGGGAAAACGGTAAGGCCTGTTGTGCAGACCATGGTACTCCGGCGGACTGCCACTATATCAAAAAACAACTTAAAGAAAAAAAAATAACCCAAAAAAATCGAGTAGCTGGGTCAGGGAACGACCCTGGTAAAATTAGAATCAGCTCATCAGGTTGTTTGGGTCGTTGCGATGAGGGGCCTGTCATCGTTGTTTATCCTGAGCAGACTTGGTATACCTATGAAACCCAAGCCGATCTGGATGAAATCATTGAAAAAGATCTGCTTCACGGAGAGAAAGTGAAACGTTTGATGTTACCCCAAGAGTTATCAAAACAAGGCGACAGCAAAGAAAAATAAGTATTGGCTATTTTTTTAGTTCTACCACTTGCCTAATGCTTATATATTATGTAGAATGCAACCCTCTTTGAATCGAGAAGTCCTTTCTTTGGATAACATTTTCGGAAATTGATATAATGAAGACATTTAGCGCAAAATCGCAAACGACTGTTCATGATTGGTATGTCGTTGATGCGTCAGGAAAAACATTGGGTCGGCTGGCTAGCCGTATCGCGCTTATATTGCGTGGCAAACACAAGCCAGAGTATACCCCTCACGTTGATACGGGAGATTTTGTTATTGTAATTAATGCCGATAAAGTCAAGGTGACAGGCAATAAGGCGAGTGACAAGATTTATTATAGCCATTCAGGCTACCCGGGTGGGTTAAAAACGATTAATTTTGAAAAGCTGATGGCAAAATCTCCTACCCAGGTGATTGAGCGTGCAGTAAAGGGCATGTTGCCCAAAAATCCGCTTGGTCGTGCTATGTACCGCAAACTTAAAGTTTATGCAGGTAGTGTGCACAATCATTCGGCTCAACAACCTAAGTTACTTGATTTGAAAACGGAAGAGTGAATATGCCAACACCTGCTAAAAAGATTTCTCAATACAATGGTACTGGCCGTCGTAAGTGTTCAGTAGCTCGTGTGTATTTACGCCCTGGAAAGGGTGCTATGAAGATTAATCACCGAACGCTGGAAGACTACTTTCCACGTGAAAGCGTCAGAATGCAAATTATTCGACCACTGCAAGTTGTCGATATGTTAAGCAAGTTTGATGTGGTTGTTAATGTGCGTGGCGGCGGTCTTACTGGACAAGCTGGTGCAGTGCAACTTGGTATTGCCCGTGCACTTGTACAGTATGATGAGTTAACTGGCACACTTCCAACAGATGCAAAATCTTTCCGAGTAGCATTACGCGCTGATGGTAATCTCTTAAGCCGAGATGCTCGTATTGTTGAACGTAAGAAGATTGGTAAGCATAAAGCACGTCGAGGCGTTCAGTTCTCTAAACGTTAATAGCATATTGCTAAGAGACGTTAAGTGGCTCTTTGCCAGACTATTTTTCATTTTATCGCTACTGTCATTTCCCGAAAGGTGGGGAAGCATCACTAAGCTTGCACCGTGCATCTTAATGATGGGTTCCCGCATTCGCGGGAATGACAACGAGAAAACAAAAGTGGTAAAGGAAAATTAGCTGGTATTGATGTCAAGCAGGGTAGAAAACCGTTTATTAAGGAATTGCTAATGGGATTGATTAATAACCGTCGCTCCGTAATGAATTTACTATCCGATCCTCTTGATGTATATTGCCATCGTGTGCGCTTTGTCATGGCAGAAAAGGGGGTGAGTGTTGAAATTATCGATATTGATCCCAATGATAAACCGCATGAATTATTGCAATATAACCCATATAATAGTTTGCCGACTTTAGTTGATAGAGATTTAATTATTTTTGATACACAGATAATGTGTGAATATCTCGATGAACGTTTTCCCCATCCACCTTTGATGCCTGTGTATCCTGTGATGCGCGCTGAAGCGCGCTGCTTGTTGCTTCGAATCGAGCGCGATTTATATAGTTTATATAATGCTATTCTTGAGAATCACACTGAACGTTCGGCTCTGGCGCGTGAACGATTAGTTGAGGCGTTTATCAGTATGGCACCAGCGTTCGCCGAAAAAGCTTTTTTTCTCAGTGATGAATTTTCTTTATTGGATTGTTCATTAGCTCCATTACTATGGCGATTACCAACTATAGGTATTAATTTACCTGTACAGGCCAATGCTGTACTACAATATGCAGAAAAAATATTTGCTCGCAATGCTTTTCAAGCGAGCCTAAGTGAGGCTGAATATGAGCTCCGCAACGAATAGTGAAAAACTAACTTCGAGTAAGCCCTATTTACTTAGAGGTTTATACGACTGGATTGTAGATAATATGCTAACACCCTATATTCTGGTTAATTCAGAAATTACTGGTGTTCGTGTACCACGACAATATGTCAAAGATGGCCAAATTGTTTTAAATATTTCCCCGAATGCGACTAGTCATTTTGAAATGAATAATAGTAAATTGCAGTTTCGAGCAGGTTTTGGTGGAACATTGTTTGATGTTTTGCTACCTATCAAGGCGGTACAAGCTATTTATGCTCGTGAAAATGGGCAAGGAATGACGTTTTCTAATGAAATTCCTGGGGGGAATGATGAAGACGATGATGGTGATGGTGGTGATGCATTGACATTTTCAGAAAACGCCGCTGCTCCAGAAGCAAAATCCGAACCCCCTAAGTCCAAGCATCCGCACTTAAAAGTGGTGAAGTAAGTAGTCGTTATCGCGTAATGCATATCAAAAGATATGCAGTCCTCAATAAGTCTGCAAACAATAATGATGATTTCATCGTGCTTTATGGATAAAATAAACTTAAACGAACACTTGTATTTGCAGACTTACTGAGGGATTAAGCTTGATTACCCCTCAGTCCGCCTGCAAATCCAGCGTTCGTTAAAATTTATCGAATGATGAATAGATGATGAAATAATTACTCTTTTTGCAGGCGGATTGAGGGCTACACATCTTTTGAGCTCATTACGCGACAGCGACTATACCCATAAAAACTTTATCTGACAACAACAACTGGTTTAGGATTAACTACAACAACTGGTTTAGGGTGAACAACCACAACTGGTTTGGGGTGAACAACAACAACTGGTTTCGGTGCTACGACTACAGGTCTTACATAAGTGTTTGTGTGAACAACAGTGTTAGTGTGCAAAACCGTTGTATTAGCATATGAAATCCCGACTGTCAGAATGCTAAGAAGAAAACTTGATACAATAACTTTTTTCATTCTTTAATAACCTTATTAAAATATTTGAATTAATCTTTCTTCTATGAAATCTATTCGAATTTTGTATCTAAAAAACGGGGCTTTAAATTCAAAAAACGCTATATCCTTAATTGTTATTATAGCATTTGCCTTTTTATTCGCAAAATACTTTTGTTTGATTGCAGTAACGAAAGTTATAAAGGTTTTATTTGGAGGGGGTATTGGCACCGTAGCCCGTATTACGCTCTTTTTGCAGCCAAAGAACCAATTGTCAACAGACCCTATACCTTTCGCACCTCAATCAACCGGATCCGGCGGTTATCCGTATTAATGATTTTAAACTCCAAAGTACCAATGGTGACAATCTCTCCGCGTTTGGGTAAGTGCCCAGCCGTTTGTGTCACCAGGCCGCCAATCGTATCAAAATCCTCATCACTCAGCTCACTACCAAAATATTCATTAAATTCGTCAATTGGAGCCAGTGCTTTGACAAGGTAAGTTGAATCGGGATTTTTTTTGATATAAGCATCCTCACTGATATCATGTTCATCAGTAATTTCGCCGACAATTTCTTCAAGAATATCCTCAATGGTGACAAGCCCAGCAATCCCGCCATATTCATCCACAATAAGAGCCATATGCATGCTTTTTTGACGAAATTCACGTAACAAAGCATCTAGGCGCTTACTCTCAGGAACAAAAAAAGCGGGGCGCAGAAGGCTGCTCCAATTAAAAGTCAAAGAAGGAGTTTGTTCCTGGCGGAAATCAATATCAATTAAGTCTTTGGCTAATAAAATTCCCTTTATCTCATCCCGTGTTTCACCAATGACAGGAAACCTTGAGTGACCTGAAGCTTTAATGGCCGGAATAAAATCTTTTGGTTCAGAATCAATTTCAACTACTACCATGTGAGCGCGCGGTACCATAATGTCGCGGACTTGCATCTCAGACACGTCAATCACACCTTGAATCATTTCCATCGCATCTGGATCGAGCAATTTATGTTCAACAGCTTCTTGCAGAAGTGTTAATAGCTCTTCTCTATCCTGTGGTTCAGGATGCAAAAAATGGCTCAGCCGCTCAAGCCAGGAGCGGGGTTCTTGTTTATTTGGTAGGTCGTCATTCATCTTGAATCTCTTCATAAGGGTTATCAAAACCCAATTTTATCATTATATCAGCTTCTAATTTTTCCATCATTTCAGCTTCGCTGTCTAGCTCATGATCGTAGCCTAATAAATGCAGACAACCGTGAATAACCAGATGGGCCCAGTGAGCTGCAAGAGGGATATTGTCAGCTTCCGCTTCTTCACGTACTAAGGGAACGCAAATCACCAGATCGCCTTGCAAATTGTGTTTTGCAAAATCAGGTGGTAAGGTCGCTCCAAACGACAAAATATTGGTAGGCCCCACTTTATGACGATAAAATTGATTTAATTCAGCACTTTCTTCTTTATTTGTCAGCCTGAGCACCAATTCAGCCTGTTTCTTATATCCCTTTAAAGCTGCTTTAATCCAGATTGAAAACTGTTCATCAGTAGGGATATGATCATCATTTTCAAGATGTTGTACAGTCAATGACAGTTTCATTAGCGCGATATCTCCTGAAGTTGTCCTCGCAATGAATTAGGGTGGGCTTCGGTAATGATGACAGGCACAATATGGCCGATTAAGTCATGACTGCCAACTAGGTTGACCACACGGTTACTTTCGGTTCGACCAGAAATTTCCAGCGGATTTTTTTTGGCAGATCCGGTAATCAATATGCGCTGTACACTCCCGACCATGCCCTGGCTGATTGCTTGTGTTTGTAAAATGATGCGGTTTTGCAGTATAGAAAGCCGCTTCTTTTTTTCTTCCATAGTGATATTGTCATGTAATTTTGCTGCTGGAGTACCTGGACGAGGACTATAAATAAAACTGAATGAGTTGTCAAAGCCAATGGTGTGAATTAAGTCCATAGTAGCCTTAAAATCTTCATCGGTTTCTGTCGGAAAGCCAACGATAAAATCAGACGATACGGTAATATCTGGTCTGACTTGTTTTAATTTAGCTATTTTTTCGATGTATTGTTCAACGGTGTAATTGCGTTTCATCATTCCTAAAATACGATTTGATCCACTTTGAACAGGTAAGTGCAAATGATTGGCCAGTTTAGGCTCTTCAGCATAGGCACGAATCAGGTTATCGTTAAATGCCCAGGGATGTGAGGTCGTAAAACGAATGCGCTCTATCGTATCGATAGCGGCAATATAGTGAATCAACAAGGCCAAATCGGCTATTTCGCCATTATGCATAGTACCCTGATAATCATTCACATTTTGTCCTAGCAACGTGATTTCTTTGACGCCTTGTTCTGCTAGCGTGTATACCTCAGCAATGACATCATCGAGTGGACGGCTGATTTCTTCTCCGCGGGTAAACGGAACAATGCAGTAAGTGCAATATTTGCTGCAGCCTTCCATGATGGAAACATAGGCCGTTGGTCCATCAGCCTTAGGCTCGGGTAAATGATCAAATTTTTCAATTTCAGGAAAACTGATGTCAATGACGGGTTTTAGGCTTGTCTTGCGTTGTTTTAGCAAGTCAGGCAAGCGGTGTAAGGTTTGAGGACCTAAGACGACATCAACGTAAGGTGCTCGCCGAATAATTAGTTCGCCTTCTTGACTCGCAACACAGCCAGCTACACAAATCATGACGTGAGGGCGTTTTTCTTTGATTTCTCGATAACGCCCAAGCTCAGAAAAAACTTTTTCCTGAGCTTTTTCACGTACTGAACAGGTGTTGATTAAAATAATATCCGCTTCTTCGGCTTTATTAGTTTTTTCGGTTTGATAAGCATGTTTAAGCACCTCGAACATCTTGTCTGAGTCATAGACATTCATTTGGCAGCCGTGCGTTTCTACAAAAACTTTAAGCGCAGTTTGTGGCAGCGGGGCGGAGTCACTAGACATTCATTTCACCTTTTAACTTTTCTTTCAACAAAGCATTGACTTGCTCAGGGTTGGCTTTCCCTCGACTTTCTTTCATTACTTGACCAACAAAAAAAGCAAATAAACGATCTTTACCAGCTTGATACTCTGCAAGTTGGGTTGGATTTTTATCGATAATTTGCTGAATAATTTTTTCAATTTCAGAGCTGTCAGTCATTTGCTCCAGTCCACGCTCTTTGATAATGGTGTCCGTATCAGCGTTTCCTTCCCAAAGTACCTCAAAGACTTCTTTGGCTAATTTACCGGATAGCGTGTTGTCATGAATACGGTTTAATAAACCAGCCATTTTTTCTGGAGACAGAGGACTTTTCGAGATATCAAGATTGACCTTATTCAGCGCAGCGGCTAAATCACCCATTACCCAGTTTACCACCAGTTTGGCAGGGGCAGGGGTGAGTTTTAATACGGCTTCAAAATAATCGGCCAAGGCTTTATGACCCGCAAGCAGAGAGGCATCGTAAGCACTTAATTCATACTGATGTTCAAAACGTACACGTTTTTGTGTAGGCAATTCAGGCATAGTCTGGCGAATTTTTTCTACCCATTCAGACGTTACACATAAAGGCAACAAATCGGGATCAGGGAAATAACGGTAGTCATTAGCTTCTTCTTTTGAGCGCATCGGGCGAGTTTCGTTTTTATCGGAATCGTATAAACGAGTTTCCTGCTTAACTTTTTCTCCTCGCTCAATCAAGGCAATTTGACGCTGCACTTCATATTCGATGGCTTTTTCAACAAAACGGAAGGAGTTGACATTTTTAATTTCGGCACGTGTACCCAGTGCAGCCTGTCCTTTCGGACGAACGGATACATTGGCATCACATCGAAAAGAGCCTTCTTGCATGTTTCCATCACAAATTTCGAGATATCGCACCAACGTGTGCAGGGTTTTCAGGTAACTCACCGCTTCTTTTGCCGATCGTAAGTCAGGTTCCGAAACAATCTCGAGTAAAGGTGTGCCAGCGCGGTTGAAATCAAGACCCGTCATGCCGTTGAAATCTTCATGTAACGATTTACCCGCGTCCTCTTCTAAATGCGCACGAGTGATGCCAACGCGCTTAATGCTGCCATCTTCAAGCAAAATATCTAAACTGCCTCCTTTTACAATGGGAAGTTCAAATTGGCTGATTTGATAGCCTTTAGGCAAGTCAGGATAAAAGTAATTTTTACGCGCAAACACGGAACGCTCAGCAACTTCTGCACCCACACTCAAGCCAAATTTAACTGCCATGATCACCACTTCGCGATTCAAGACAGGTAAGACACCTGGCAAGGCAAGATCGATAGCACAAGCTTGAGTATTCGGTTCAGCACCATAGGCGGTAGCAGCACCGGAAAAGATTTTCGATTTGGTAGCCAGTTGGGCGTGAACCTCAAGGCCAATGACGGTTTCCCACTCCATATTACTAAACCCCTTCTGGCATACGCTTATGCCAATCTGTATGTTGTTGAAACTGATGGATAATATTTAATAATTTTGCTTCGCTAAAATCAGAGCCGATTAACTGCATACCAACCGGGAGATTGTCAGAAAAACCAGCCGGTGCGGAGATGGCGGGCAAGCCTGCCAGGTTGACAGAAATAGTATAAATATCCGATAAGTACATGCTGATAGGATCATTTGTTTTTTCACCCAGCTTGAATGCGGTGTCGGGTGTGGTTGGACCCAGAATAAAATCGACTTCTTTGAAGGCTTCCACAAAATCTTGCCGAATAAGCTGTCTTATTTGTTGTGCTTTCAGATAATAGGCATCGTAATAACCAGCAGATAAGGCATAGGTGCCAATCATGATACGGCGCTTAACTTCACTGCCAAAACCTTCTGCGCGGCTTCGCCGATAAAGATCAGATAAATCAACCGGATTTTCACAGCGATGCCCATAACGAATACCATCATAACGTGAAAGATTAGATGAGCACTCAGCCGGAGCAATGACGTAATAGGCTGGAATGGAAAGATCGCTATGAGGCAGGGAAATGTCTTTAATTGTTGCGCCCAGCTTTTCGTACACTTTTATTGCTTCGTGAATGCAATGAGCAATTTGTGGATTTAAGCCTGCCGTGAAGTATTCTTTGGGGATACCAATTCGTACACCCTGCAGGGAGTCATGCAAGGTTTTGCTATAATCGGGTACGGCATGATCGACAGAGGTGGAGTCTTTTTCGTCAAAACCAGCGGTGATTTGCAGTACAAGGGCTAAATCTTCGGCAGATAAGCCAAATAATCCGCCTTGATCAAGACTGGATGCATAAGCAATCATGCCATAACGTGAGATGCGGCCATAAGTAGGTTTAAGACCGGTTAAATTACACAGAGCTGCAGGTTGTCGAATTGAACCGCCTGTATCGGTACCTGTTGCAATGGGAGCGAGACGCGCTGCTACGGCTGCTGCACTGCCGCCGGATGATCCGCCCGGAACACGGGTGACATCCCAAGGATTTCTGACAGGTCCATAGTATGAGTTTTCATTTGATGAGCCCATGGCAAATTCATCCATGTTCGTTTTGCCTAGCGTGGCAAGCCCTGCTTGGTTGCAGCGTTCGATGAGTGTGGCATCGTAGGGAGCTATGAAGTTATCAAGCATAAATGAACCGCAAGTGGTTTTGATTCCTTTTGTACAAAAAATATCTTTTTGTGCTATTGGAATGCCCGCTAATTTGTGTGCTGTTCCTGCCATACGATCCTGATCGGCTTTTTTCGCTGTGGATAAGGCTTGCTCCTTGGTCACGGTAATAAAAGCATTTAATTCACTGTCGTGATTTTGAATGCGATTTAAAAAATGGGTGACCAGCTCTGTTGCACTATAGCGTTTTTCAGCCAAATCATCAGCCATCTCAGAGAGCGTTTTTAGATGTAACATGGGGTTATTCCTTTGGCAGTTATTCAATCACCTGATTTACTAAATAAAGACCAGCTTCAGTAAACGCTGATAATGACTGTAATTCTTTTCGCTCATCGGGTTCGGTAACACAATCATTGCGCAGACGTTGGTTGGTAGCCTGTGGATGCGCCATCGGCTCAATGCCAGTGGTGTCAAGCGTATTCATTTGCTCAACCAGCGTGAGAATATTGGATAGCTGAGTTGCGTACATGGATAACTCTTCTGGAGCAATAGCCAATGCCGAGAGGCGGGCAATTTTTTCGACGGTTTCATTTGATATACTAGACATATAACACTCCCATAATTAGGTGAGGGATTATATCATATGTTTTATGATGATTCATCCGTAAGCTCCTTATTTACCCATGAGCTGTATTCGGGTACGAGGCTTTTTAAAATAGCCAGCAATGATACTTCATCAAAAGAAGCACATGCTTCTCTGATAGCATTCATCTGATTCTGTAAATCATCCCAGTCAATGTCAATTGCCTGGGCAAGTGAAATTTTAGAATAGGTTGTAGGCAGCAAAGCTTCACTTTCATGAAATAACTCTTCATGCAGTTTTTCACCTGGACGCAGGCCAGTGTAAATAATATCAATGTCCTTGCCCACCTTTTTTCCAGCTAACTGTATCATTTGCTCTGCCAGATACTGAATTTTAACGGGTCTACCCATATCCAGCACAAAAATTTCCCCACCTTTACCTAAACTGGTTGCCTGCAAAATAAGCTGTGCAGCTTCGACTATCGTCATAAAATAACGTGTGACCTCAGGATGGGTAACCGTAATCGGGCCACCATTTTTGAGCTGTTTTTTAAACAAAGGGACAACACTTCCTGCTGAACCTAATACATTCCCAAAACGAACCGTAATAAACTGTGTTGTGTTAAAGCGATTGAAGTTTTGGCAAAAAATCTCGGCTACTCGTTTTGTTGCTCCTAACACATTTGTTGGACGAACAGCCTTGTCAGTTGAAACCATAATAAATTTGGTAACTTTAACTTTAACGGATTCTTCAGCTAATACCTGTGTACCCAGGATATTATTTCGCATCGCGCATCGAATCTGTTTTTCCAGCATAGGCACCTGTTTATAAGCCGCTGCGTGAAAAACAATACTTGGTCGATGCATTTGCATTACTCTTTGAACCGCTTCTCTATCATTTACATCTAAGAGAAGCGGTATATAAGCGAGTCCTTCTTTTGTTGATAACTCCATGTCGATAGAATAAAGGGAGAATTCACTGTTATCCGCAATCAGTAATAACTTAGGTGAAAAACGGGCAATTTGGCGGCATAGCTCAGCACCGATCGAGCCAGCTCCACCACTTACTAGAACAACTTGATCATGTACGCACGTGGCAATATTTTTCCAGTCAAGATTGACTTGCTCACGCCCTAACAAATCTTCCAATGAAACATTTTGTAATGAGTCGAGGCTTAAACGGCCTGATGCCAGATCGGAGACACTTGGAACGGTACGAAAAGGAAGTTTGGTTTCTTCACAATATTGAACAATGCGTTGCATTTCTGCGGCTGAAGCGGAAGGCATGGCGATAATAAGTAAATCAATATTCAGTCGTTTCACAATGCTTGGAATTTCTGATAAATTACCGTAAACCTTTAACGAGTGAATCTCACGGCCAATTTTATTGGGATGGTCATCAACAAAAGCCACCGGATAATAACCAGCTCGGCTATTTCGCAACAAGTCACGAGCGAGTCCTTCACCTGCGCTGCCAGCCCCAATGATCAGCACTTTTTGCTGTATAGTGGCCACTTTTTGGCGTTCTCTCAATTGCCGGTAAAAGAAACGGGAACCGCCTAAAAACAGGATCAGTAACACTGAATAGATAAAGGGTACTGAACGTGGTGCGAGAGGTGTTTTGGCTGTGAGGAATAATAAAACGATGGTTAATAATAAACCGACAATAGCAACTTTGATAATTTTAACCAGATCATTCATGGAGCAAAAGCGCCAGCTTCCTCGATGAAGACCAAAAGTGTAGTTGACAGCTGTCTGAGTAATAAGAACGATGGGCAGCGTAAAGAGCATACCGGATACAAAATTGATTGGGATTTCACCCAGATTAAAACGCAGTAGATAAGCACCTACCCATGCCAGCGTTATTGAAAACAAATCAACAAGAAAAATAGCTAATTGTCGGTGAATGTGGAAGTAATTCATTATTTGGCCTCATTTCTGCGTCCTATCTTATACCGCGCGCAGTATATCATAAAAAGCACTTTTTGACAGGCTCAGTCATTCAGTCTTCCTGCCCGAAAATAAACGTCTGCGATTAAAATCGGTATTACTGCTAAAATCAAACATAATATCCTAACGCTGGGCAGTTTGACTGCTAAAACCCCCAACGGCAATAACCAAAATAAATTATAAACCCACATTAATGCAACCACTTTGATATGACTATTCAAACGGCGGGAAAGAATTTGATAAAAATGACTGCGATGAGGTGAATGCCATTTTTGTTTGGTGAAAACCCGAGTCAGGAGTGTGAAAGTCGCGTCTACCCAAAACACACTGAGTAGAATGAGCCATAAAACAGGCGGTAATTGCTGATTAACCGCGGTGTAGGCAGCATAAAAAATCAAGATAAAACCGAGAGGAACACTACCCGAGTCTCCCATAAATATTTTTGCTCGTGGGAAATTCCAGACAAAAAAACCAATACAAGCACCCGTTAGTATCAACATTGAGGGAGTAATTACAGAATCAATTTTGTTATAAAGTAAAATGCCAGTTGCAGCTAATAGAACAAAAATCGCTTCAGACGCAGCAATGCCATTAATTCCATCCATAAAATTGTATAAATTCATCAGCCAAAGGCCGGCAAAAAAAACGAAAAAAATGAAAATATACTTGATAACTGGATTATTATGCCAAACTGCTGGAGATAAATAGTGAATGGAGCATAATAAAAGACCCATCACGATCAGCTGAATGCTAAAACGAAAGCGGGGTGTGGCAGATACAATATCATCGTAAAGCCCGACTGCTGCAAGTATCCACGCTAAAAAAACAACAATACTAATAAGCATATTCGTCTGAGCTAATAAAAAGAAAACAGCGATACCCACTGAAAAACTGGACAAAATTCCTAACCCTCCGGCTCGGGCGGTCGGTATCGAATGGGAACTGCGATAATTAGGGCGGTCAATTAATTGAAGCGTGGCTGCACGTTTAATTAAAAACCAGTTTGCAAAAAAGCTAGATAAGATTGAAACAAGAATGCTTGTTCCAAGCGCAATATGATAGGCGTTCATGACTTGGCCAATTTCAATGCAATAAACAACGTTTGAAAGGTTGTGATTGCGGCTAATATCACCCAGAACACCAAAATCCAGCCAGCAGCCACGGCACTGAAATTACTGGCTAAAATGACAGCTAACATAAGTGGGTACATTTCCCCTCGATTTAAAATGCGCCATATTTTCACCTCTTGAGGGTCATCGACGGCTTGCCTGTGGTTGGCATAGGCCACTTCAAATGAGGGCATAATAGCAACAAAAACGGCGATAGCGACCCATGCTCCCAATGATAGCCAAGGTGTGGTGATGGGAAGCCAAAAATAACTGAAAATAACGGCAAAATCAACGAAACGATCGAGGCTGCCATCTAAAAAAGCGCCAGATGCAGAGGCAATTCCCAAGTGCCTGGCGAGTCCTCCATCAATAATATCAAGCAAACCAGCTAACAGAAAGAGACCCAATCCTAAGTTAGGTTTGTTAGCTATAATGGCGAACAAGGCAAAAATAGCAACGAGCACGGTCAACCAGGTATAGGTATTAGGTCGAAATGGCAAATGAGAAAAAAGGCGGCCAATCTGACTTGATAGTACTCCCCAAAAAGGCAGTTTTTCTTTGATCATAGGTTAATATTCCTTTTAAATTGCGAGGAGTATCACGCAATCGGTAAAGTGACACCCCTCTGACCCTGGTATTTTCCGTGGCGATCTCGATAAGAGGTTTGGCATATCTCATCAGACTCCAAAAACAACATTTGTGCAACGCCTTCATTGGCATATATTTTGGCGGGTAATGTAGTTGTATTGGAAAACTCTAGGGTAACGTGACCCTCCCACTCTGGCTCAAGCGGTGTAACATTAACGATGATGCCACAGCGTGCATAGGTTGATTTACCCAAACAAATAGTCAGTACCGAGCGCGGAATACGAAAGTATTCAATTGTGCGTGCCAGGGCAAATGAGTTGGGTGGAATAATACAAACATCCGACTGAATATCAACGAAACTGCTGGCATCAAAATTCTTGGGATCGACAATTGCTGAGTTAATGTTGGTAAAAACTTTAAACTCGTTCGCGCAGCGGACATCATAGCCATAGCTGGAGGTGCCATAGGAAATAATTTTTTGACCATTCATTTCACGTACTTGATTGGGTGAGAATGGCTCAATCATCCCATACTCTTCTGCCATCTGGGTTATCCAGCGGTCTGATTTGATTGACATAAGGTAATTCCTCTGTATTTAAGTCGGGAGTATACCTATCCTAGGGTCTGTTGACAATTGGTTTTTTGGCTGCAAAAAGAGTGTAATCGGTAAAAATTGGTTCTTGTTTTCGTTAAATAGCTTGCTATTCGTCTCAAACAAGAACCAATTTTTCCTCGATTCTCTCTTTTTTCGCTTCAAAGAACCAATTGTCAACAGACCCTAATCTCCCAGCACAATCTTTGGGAACTTCGATGCAACATTTTTTGTCCGCAGGGATAAGCGTGCACTGGCTTCACAAGCAATCGCGCGGTAGATTTTTGATAAAGCAGAATCAGGATCAGCTGCAACAGTTGGATTACCTGAGTCAGTTTGCTCACGGATACGAATATCTAAAGGTAATTGACCAAGAAGAGGTATCTCATATTGTTTAGCAATAAGCTCTCCGCCACCTGAACCAAAGATAGACTCTTGATGGCCGCACTGGCTGCAGATATGTAGGCTCATATTTTCAATGACGCCTAAAATGGGTACGTTAACTTTGCGAAACATGCCAATGGCTTTATGTACATCCAGCAAAGCGATATCCTGCGGTGTGGTCACAATAATTGCACCGCTAACAGGTATTTTTTGCGCCAGAGTTAATTGCACATCGCCTGTACCTGGCGGCAAATCTACAATCAGATAGTCCAAATCTTTCCAGGCGGTATCATACAATAATTGTTGAAGAGCCGTGCTGACCATCGGGCCGCGCCAAATCATGGGAGTGCGTTGTTCAACAAGATAGCCAATCGACATAGATTGTAAGCCATGGCTGACAATCGGTTCCATGTGTTTGCCGTCTTTACTTTCTGGTTTTTGACAAATACCCAGCATCTGTGGTTGATTAGGGCCATAGATATCGGCATCCAGTATTCCTACCTGTGCACCTTCAGCCTGTAATGCTAATGCCAGGTTGACAGCGGTGGTGGATTTTCCAACGCCACCTTTTCCTGAACCGACAGCAATAATGTTTTTTACACCGGGTAAAGGTTTGAGTCCTCCTTGTACGCGGTGTGCATGAATGACAGAGTCAATCTGGAAAGACAGTGGCGGGAGGTCTGGTACAGAGGTCAGATAAGTTTTTAGCTTTGATTCCAGCTCCTGTTTGTATCGTTTAGCAGGGAATCCCAGCGTAATTTGAATGCTTAAACCCGCTTCATCTTCGCTGATCTTGATTGATTTAGCCGATACTAAATCTTGCCCGGTATAAGGTTCAATATAATTTTGTAGTTTAGCTAGAATCTCAGTTTTTATTTTTTCCATTTTTCTCACTCGTTAAAGACTTTTTTATGATAACCTCAGTTATGGATAAAGATCACTTGAAATCATCGTCAAATCAAGGGTATCTGCGTTAAATTTGATAAAAAATGCTCGTATTAGCGGTGCTAGTCCTGCGCTTTTTTATCAAATTTGCCTTGACCTCCTTGATTTTACTCGATTTAAAGTAATCTTTATCCATAACTGAGGTTATGATAAACTTCCCACTGAAAATCTAGTACCGAGAGTATACCATGCAAAAAAGAAAAATTTTAGCCACGATCGCGTTGACCTACGCCAATGGCTCGATCCATTTAGGCCATCTTGTCGAGGCTATTCAGGCCGATATTTGGGTTCGTTTTCAGCGGATGCGAGGTCATGAATGTTATTTCATTTCCGGCAGCGATGCTCATGGTACGGCTATTATGCTTAAGGCGCAAGAACTAGGTATCACGCCAGATGCTCTGGTTGACGCGACACAGGCTGAACATAAACAAGATTATATCAATTTCCTGGTAAATTTTGACCATTTTCATACCACGCACTCAACAGAAAATTATGGTTTGTCCTGCGAAATCTATCAATCATTAAAAAAACGCGGTGATATTGCGGTGCGAACAATTTCTCAGGCCTTTGATCCTCAGCAGGGAATTTTTCTTCCTGATCGTTTTGTGAAAGGCTCGTGTCCTCGTTGTCAGTCACCGGATCAGTATGGAGACAATTGCGAGGTATGTGGTGCGACTTATTCTCCTTCTGAATTAATTAGTCCGCGTTCAGTGGTATCAGGCGCAGTGCCCATTCAAAAAGAGTCAGAGCACTACTTTTTTCAGTTGCAGCATTATGAAACTATGCTCAAGGAGTGGAGCCACAGCGGTCATCTGCAACCCGAAGTAGTTAACAAATTGAAAGAATGGTTTGAGGCGGGCTTACGTGATTGGGATATTTCCCGTGATGCGCCTTATTTTGGATTTGAAATTCCCGATGCGCCAGGCAAATATTTTTATGTTTGGCTCGATGCACCGATTGGCTACCTTGCTATTTTTAAAAATCTGTGTCAACAACGAACCGATCTGGATTTTGAGACGTTTTTTGGTGTCAACAGTGAGGTTGAGCTGTATCATTTTATTGGCAAAGATATTATCTACTTTCATGCACTTTTTTGGCCTGCCATGTTGGAAGGGGGCGGGTACCGCAAACCTACTTCTATTTTTGGTCATGGATTTTTGACGGTGAATGGCCAAAAAATGTCAAAATCTCGAGGGACATTTGTCAACGGGTCGACCTATTTAAAACACGCCGAGCCTGAATATTTACGTTATTATTTTGCGGCAAAACTAACGCCCAATATTGAGGATATCGATTTAAATTTTAACGATTTTATGAATCGAATCAATTCAGACTTAGTGGGGAAAGTTGTGAATATTGCTAGCCGCTGTGCGGGTTTTATTTCGCAGCATTTTGATTATATGCTGGCTGCTGAACTGAGTGAACCAGCCTTGTATCAGCATTTTGCACAGACAGGTGATCTGATTGCTGACTATTATGAAAAACGTGATTTTGCGCGTGCAATGCGTGAAACCATGGCTTTGGCTGATCAAGCCAATCAATATATTGCGGATAAAAAGCCCTGGAGTTTGATGAAGCAGGAAGGCCATCAACAAGAAGTACAGGCTATCTGCAGCATGGGGTTGGAGCTTTTTCGTCTTTTGATTATTTACTTGAAACCTGTCTTGCCTCAATTGGCAGAAAAGAGCGAACATTTTTTGCAGGTTTCTCCTTTGATGTGGGCAGATAAGGCGGTGCCTTTGCTGGCGCATCGAGTTGCTCAATTTACACCGATGATGCAGCGGGTCACGCTCCAACAACTTGAGGCGATGATAGCGATCAATGATTAATTTAATTGCCAATAATAATAGACCTCTTTCGAAACTCGCTGCTGAGAGTCAAAAGCAAGGCGCACCGGAGCACAGAACCGGAGCATACACGCCAGTATGTGAGGATTCGAGCACCGGAGCAACGCAGCTTTTGACCTCAGCAGTAGAGTTTCGAAAGAGGTCTATTGATGCCTTGTTGCCCCAAACGCAATGCGGCTTATGCGGTTATGGTGGTTGTATGCCGTATGCCAAAGCCATTGCAGAGCAAGGTGAGGCGATTAATCGTTGCCCGCCTGGTGGTATGTTGGTTTTAAATAAGCTTGCAAACTTGCTTGAACAAGCACCAATTCCTCTCATTTCACCGCCTAAGCAGGCGCAAATTGCGTTTGTTCGTGAAGAGGAATGCATTGGATGTATGAAATGCATCAATGCCTGTCCAGTTGACGCCATTGTTGGCGCCCCTAAATTGATGCATACCATCATTGCTGATGCGTGTACTGGATGTGAGTTATGTGTTCCGCCTTGTCCGGTTGATTGTATTGAGATGCATGTTATACCGGAAGTTGCTGATGAAGCGGCGTTTTATAAAAAAGCTAATCAAGCACGAGAGGCTTTTCACGGGCGTAATAAACGACTTGAGGAAGAAGAGCAAGAGAAACAACAAACAGCCACGCTGCAACATGCCGCTCTGACAGTGGCAGATGAAAACATGGCAGCGCGCAAAGCGTTTATTGCAGAAGCGATTGCACGCGCAAAAGCAAAAAAAGGAGTGTAGATTGACACCCAAACAGCGACAAGCGTTTTTTTCTCGTCTGCAAGCGCAGAATCCTGAACCCAAAACTGAGCTGGTTTATGCTTCGACATTTGAACTATTAGTTGCCGTACTGCTTTCAGCTCAAGCAACCGATGTCAGTGTTAATAAGGCAACTGCCAAACTTTTTCCTGTGGCCAATACACCTGAAGCGATATTAGCACTGGGATTGGATGGATTGAAGTCTTATATCAAATCGATTGGTCTTTATAACAGTAAAGCCGTTAATTTAATCAAAACCTGTCAGTTATTAATTGACAAACATCAGAGCCAGGTTCCTGATGATAGGGCAAGTTTAGAAGCTTTACCCGGAGTGGGAAGAAAAACAGCAAATGTTATTTTAAATACCGCATTTGGTCAGTTAACCATGGCAGTTGATACGCATATTTTTCGGGTCGCTAATCGTACTGGACTTGCACCCGGTCGTGATGTGCGTGAGGTGGAAGAGGGCTTACTGAAAAATATACCGGATGAGTTTATGCAACATGCTCATCATTGGCTTATTTTGCATGGTCGTTACACTTGCGTCGCCCGTAAACCACATTGCAATGAGTGTATTGTTAGTGATTTATGTGCTTACTACAAGAGCAATAATTAAATGTATATGATGAATGATCCTTCAGAAGCTCGCCAGCCTTATTTTGATGCATGGGCCAAATTTAAGCAGCAGCAACCCTTAACGGATTTAGAAAAGCAGCTTGTGCAAGTTATGCTTGATCATCCTGAGTACCATTTTATCTTTGAAAAGCCAGAAAAATATCTTGATGGAGAATATTTAACCGAGGAAAAAACTAATCCCTTTATGCACTTGGCAGTTCACCTGGTAATCCGAGATCAGGTCATGCTGGATAACCCTAAGGGTATTCGCCAGGTTTTTGCTGCATTATCCAGTCGTTTTGGCGATCCGCTTGTGGCGGAGCATGAAATGATGTCATGTCTGTCTGAGGTGCTGTGGCGGGTTCTGAAAAAGGGTGAACAGTTTAATGAGAGTCAGTATATGAGAGATTTAAAGGCAATTTGAGAGTTTACTTGATATATCGTTGCTCTCGCGTAATGTGGTCAAAATTAGCACTGAAAGTGCGATGGGTATATACCCAACGCACTTCAAGATGAGAGGTTTACTACCCTCCCACCCTAAAACTTTTCAGTGCAACCAATTCATCCCTCATCTCTTTTTTATGCTTGTCTGACATCGTGCCTAGCTCATCTGCCTTAAACAAACTCAATCGTCTTAATGCAGTAAATTGCTGTTCTTTTATCAGTCCTTTGCGCGTTGCTTTCTCCAGTTGATAGGTCAGCTCATTCAAGGGTTCTTGTTTTCTCTGGAGATCAACTGCAGGGTTATCCCGTTGATCTATCAATTTTTCTGTTGCGCCAATGGCTGCTTGGACTTTCTTACTTTTTAAATTGGTTTGTGAACCCAAAGCAAGGCGCGTTGCAATACGCACTAGCAAGGCAACAGGCACAAATACTGGCGAGGTAATCACTTGAAAAGTGCTGGTTAGGGTTTGTACTAAACCACCTACCGCTAATTGAAAGGAGTATTTGAGGGCTTCTTTACTTCGCAAATCACGCTCAAAGCCATATACGACTAAACTTTTTAATAAGCGGATTGGCGAACGAATTAATGTTACTATACCTTCGCCTGCGGTTTTTAGCCTTCTGATAGGCAGGGCGAGCAGAGAAGCCACCCCTTTGACAGTAATTGGTTTAGCAAGGTCTTTCGTTAACTGCCATATTGGGTCAGTTATCGAAAGTGCCCAATGATCATCCAGTCGCGGCTTTTGATACTTTGACTTAGTCGAGCTTACAAAATATTGCTCATCATTGGCTAAAAAATCATGAGGCCCGTTTTTTAATTTACGGCGTGTTTGACGTGAATTCAGGAAGCGAGTAGAAGCAATCCTCCGGATTCCAATAATAGGCGAATTTTGCAAAATCCGCTCTTTCTTGTTTTTCAAATTATCAGCGACAATGTCAAGACCTAATCGATTATTTGAATATAATTTCTGGATTAAAAGCGCACTCAATTTTGCATAAACAGGATTACTGCTATAGTCCTGTTGTTTTAAAATAAAGGTAAGCAGGTCAATCGCATTGACTGTCTTGTCTGCTTTGGCGCATGTGAGGAGATCCTTTGCAATGTTGGCAGCAAATGTGCTTTTTCTTTGAGGTGTATTAAGGTTGTGGCAATAGTGATTTGCCTTAGTGAGGAGCTTTTTAACGGGGTAAGTCGTGAGAATTGTTGTAGCTAACGTTTTCTTACTTTGCACAGCATTAAAATTTGCATAATTAGGCAATGTTCCATGCATATCAAATGCAAATTTTAATAGATTTGTTTTTTTTACCCGGTTTGCAAAAAAATCGGCGTGAGTTTGCTTTATGACATAGCTGTTTGCATAATTTCCCCATAATGGGCTTTCAAAGCAGTGCTGTGCATTAGTTTCGCCTTTTGAAAAATCAATCAATAAAGACAACAGTTCAGTTATTTCTTGGCGTGTTGGGTCTGATACAATAAAATTATCAGCCAGTCTGTTCGCCAAAGTCTGGTAATGAGATTGCAGCATTTCTGCACCAGCGTTATCAATTTGCTTAAACTGAGGCAGTTGAAAAATAGCCTCAAGCAAAAGCATAATAAAGCGTGCTTTTCTGGGGTTTTGTTTCGTTGCGCTTGCAAGCTGGATTGCAGTAAGCAACTCTTCTAAAGAAGAGCGTTCATACTCAGATATAAGCTTGCTAATAACATTTTTTTTAGCTGGGGTTAGGTTGCCCAACTTCACAAATACAGTTGCAAGCTCTATCGCATGGTTGAGCTTGTTTTTTGGCGGAATGCACATAAGGTATTTATCGAGGCGTGGGGATGTTTCACATTTTGTTGCGCCTAA
Source organism: Legionellales bacterium (assembly GCA_013043985.1). Classification (GTDB taxonomy): domain Bacteria; phylum Pseudomonadota; class Gammaproteobacteria; order UBA1113; family UBA1113; genus JABEVJ01. Next base: position 21,215 of record JABEVJ010000315.1, read on the forward strand.
TAATAAACAATTTGTTAGCTCTTCACTGACGTCAGGGTCATTGCCTCGCTGAGCTTGGCATTGGTTGATAAATTCAAGATAAGTATCTATTTGAATTGAATTAGCTAAGTTATCTGTCCATTGTACTTTGATAAAATTCAATGATGAGAGAAGCTCATTGTTAGGTATTTCGGCTATTAAATCAGGGCGGATATTGGCAATATAGTAAATGAATTTGTTGTGTAATGCTTCCTTTGCTCTGGCATCAAGGTTTGCAAAACTTTCCAAAAATAGGCAATGAAGGTCGTTATAGGAAGCATTTTTTGCTAAATATCGAAGTGGATTGCTAAGTTCTTCTTTGTTGTGGATGTCACTCAAAGACGCCACGCTCAAGAGGTCAAAAACAAATTTGAGCCGATCGCATTTTGGATTATCTTTTCCATAAGTTAGATCCTCAATCCGAGGAATTAATGCCGCATCATTATTTATACCTAATGATAGGTATAAATTAATCAGCTCTGCTCTCACAAGAGTAGTCTGGGGTGCTCCAGAGAATTTATTTTTTATATATTGATCAATAAGTCCAAGTTGATTGTCAGTATCATCGCCCATGAGAGAAGCCAGTGTTTTAACGTCGCTTACCTTTAACTGACTAAGAAGCACTTCATTACGGTCGATACGCAATAAATACACACACTGTTCTATTTGAGCCTGCAACTCGTCATTTATCCAGGATTTTTCCGAATTAGCTGAGAGAGAACTTAATAACTCGTTGATTTTTTTCAAAAGCTCGGATAGTCGGTCAGACTGATTTTGTGCTGCCAAAAATGATTCCATGTTTAATTCAATAAAAATTGACAATAACAGGTTTAAGTTGCGTACATACTGCTTGATTGGTTGATCTGCTGGAGACCAGTTATAAAGAGCTGCTTTATTGTTTTTAAAATTAACATTATTTTTGGTAAAATAAAGCTCAACAGCTCGCTTCAAAGTATCAGCATGATGACCGGTGGCATCGCCAATAAGATGATGATCGGTATCCAGCTCAATTACGGTTTGTTTTGATTTAAATGCTTCAAAAAGATCATTATAGGTTCTATCCGAAACATCGGGTTTCTTTGAGAGTAAAGTTATGGAAGAAATAAAGTTGTTGTTTGAGCAAGGATTATTAAACTTAACGTAATATAGTTTCTTACTGTTTTGGACAAAAATATAAGCGTAATTATAGCTCTTACTGATTGTTTTTAATCGATCAAATAAGGGATGCGCGTGGGGTAGTCGACCATACGCTGACAATTCTAAATTAGGTACATTGGCATCAGATACAGAGATTGTTCCACAGCGGTATCCCCAAGCCTGAGAAGCCTCTGCTAAATCAATGCGTGCCTGCTTCAATCTAGGTTGCATCAGATCCATGCAACGATGTATATTGTTGGCACTCCTCATGACTTGCTCAGATACACCAAAATCCGCCTGGATATTAACATTATCTGTTAGAATCCAAGGCATACCCATCATAATTAAAATAAGATTTTCTTCCAGTGTATAGTTATTATTGCAGCGATATTGACCATATTTGCTTCTTTGTTCAGAAGTGAGCGTTTTCCAATAATCATAAAATTTTTTTATTTTTTCAGCATCTTCTGGCGTAAAAAAAGTTTCGCTGTCTACGCTGTATCCTCTTGCAGAAACACTGGATTCGTATACTGCATCAATCAAAGGGGAAAAAAACTTTAAAAATTCATCGCCTTCACCGCTTTTCAATTTGTGGTATGCTTCAAAAGCAAAATACAGATCATCTGCTACGATTCGAAGTGCAGCAATTTCGTTTGTGGTCAGGGTGAGGGGGGGAATGAACCCTGTGAGGAGTTTTAAGTCATATTCATCTTGTTCAGAAAGAGATTGACAGGCAGCAGTGAAAGAGTGAGGTAATTGTTCAGTCATAACGTTTGCTCGAATAAGCTTAGATGTTGCCTCTTTTCTATCGATAAAATAAAGTGTCTCATCAGCTTTACTAAAAACATAAAGAAATCGATGTTCGCTTGCGGGGAGGGCTTGTATTTCTGCAATGGGTGCTCCCTGTTTTGGTGGTACAAAAGAGGCGGTAACCACACAACCGCGTTCAATCACCGAGAGATTTTCGTTTTCTGCTATCACAGCAGGTTTTGGAAACAGACAATCATCTTCATTAAGCGCTTTCTGATAAATAGCGAGGGAGTCTAGTATGCGCTGACTGCCATCTTCATTTTTGACATAACAAAGGGTGTTTCTGAGCCGTCGGATGGTATCTGGTCGTGGATTGCCTGTTTCCTCAGTGTTTTCTATTAATCTAAATTCTGCAGCCTCATCAAACCCATTATTAGGAACGACCTGAGTCACTCCTGGCATTAAAATATGAACCAGGGGCTCGTAAATCCCATCTTTAGAAACATGGGCTACTAATGTAGCCACCTGAAAAAAGAATTCTTTTCTATCTTCATTGATATCATGGAGAAAATTCAATGGAGTCTCTTTGAACCAGAACCGTTCACAACGGTTTGCTAAGACCTGTCTGATTTGTTGATTGGCTTCAATGGTATCAATTTGTTCAGATTGAATTTTTTGACACAAATCATCAAACCAGCTCAAAACGGCACTATATTCCATGTCCATGAAATATTCCATGTCCATGAAATCTGATATTTTGTTTTTTGCCAGAGATGCTTTGGCTGTCAGAACATAATTTTGCAGTTTCGAGAGTGCAAAAATTGGGGGTGTTATTAATTCTTTTTCGTTTATATAATCATCATATGACATGATTAGACCCCTTAAAAATATATTTTATAGTTATATTGTATTTTTTATACAATTTTGAAATTTATGTATACTCAACACACATGAGTTTTCGGAATTTATAACGCAGGTATT
>JABEVJ010000032.1 GCA_013043985.1 Legionellales bacterium
GTTTTCGTTAAATAGCTTGCTATTCGCCTCAAACAAGAACCAATTTTTTCTCGATTCTCTCTTTTTTCGCTTCAAAGAACCAATTGTCAACAGACCCTATTGTTTTCTAACTTTTTTAACTAAAGCCCTGCCAAGGTAGTCTGAACTGCCTGCAATAACTATTTTCATTTTCAGCATATCTTTTTTTATATTTCGAATGGTGATACAGAGTTTTTCTTCGGCATTTGACAATCGATGCTTTTTCTTAGGTAATACCTTGAGCCGTTTTATCGAGTTAGTGGCTTCTTTAACAGGAACGGCTATAATATCAGTTTGTATTGTGCTGTTTTGTTGCAAATCAATGCCGAATAGTGCGCTCAAATCATCATCCTGGATCGTTGCAATAGATGTATCAGCTGACTCCATCCAGTTGGATACCGTCGATTGATTTATCAGCTGCATAGGGTCAACCTGACGCAAAACAAAAAGCTCATGCGGGGATTGGTCAAGGCGAGCTCCAACTCCATACATGACTGCTGCAACGTGCTTACACATGGCCGCATAATCGGGACAAGAACAGCTTAACTTGATTTCATTCGGTGCGGGAAAAAGCCCAGTCTCAGACTGAGTCATCACCTCCATAACGGCATGAGAAAACTTGCCTTGCAATAATTCAATCAAGGAATCGATTTGCCCAGCACATTGTTTGACAATGCCTTGCCAGAAGGAATCAGCTAACCCAGCAATGGTGATTTTAATCTTGTAAAGGCTACTGCCACTTACCAGAGCCCTAATTTCCCCAGAACCTATCTGTAAGTCGATGACCGATCCATTTCTGACATAAGTACGCCCTCGTGGCAAACGATTATCATAATCACTGAATGTTTCGAGATACATACACCAGGCCTTACCCCAGCAGGTGGAGGCAATATTGCGGCCAGTAATCACTACGGGGTTGACTATTTTACCTTTTTTTTTCATAGTGGCGACTTCACGTGCCGCATTTTCTTTACGTTCAGCAACTGGAACGTAGGGAGCAAAGTTGCCATACCAAGCCATTGTCAGGTTTCCTTTTCAGTTAAAACAGAATGTATATCGAGACTTACCATCGCAAGCAGATCGTTATCACTCATTTCAGTTAACATGGCAACGGCAGGCTCGCCAATGATATCACTGGCTAAGCTTTGTTTTGCTCGCAACATGTCGTCAATTTTTTCTTCAATCGTGCCCAGGCAAACAAACTTGTGTACCAACACGTTTTTCTTTTGACCAATACGATAGGCGCGATCGGTCGCCTGATTTTCAACAGCAGGATTCCACCAGCGATCAAAATGAATGACATGTGACGCATGGGTGAGCGTTAAACCAGTGCCGCCTGCTTTAAGTGAGAGGATGAAGAATGGGGGACCACACTCCTGCTGAAATGCATTTACCCGTTTTGTCCGCTCTTTAATAGGAGTACTGCCATCAAGCGTTAACCCTGCCTGACCGAAAACTGAGAATAGATACTGCTCAAGTGCCGGAATTATTTCGCGAAACTGAGTAAAAATCAAGACCTTTTCCTGCCGTGCAGCAATTTCTTCGCACAACTCACCCAAACGCAAAAATTTACCACTATCCTGAGGATTAAAAGCACCTTGTCCCGACCACTGATTGGGGTGATTACAAATTTGCTTAAAACGAGAAAGATAGGCCAACACTAACCCACGACGTTTCATGTCGTCGTCAACAGTTTCCAATTCACGTGTTAATTGAAGTACCGCCTGCTGGTAAAGCACGGATTGTGTCTTGCTTAAATTGCAATAGGTTTGTAGCTCAGTTTTATCAGGTAGATCGGCAATAATGCGTTTATCACTTTTCAGACGCCGCAAAATGTAAGGTGAGATCAGGCGTCGCAAAGCAGCATTAAAGGCTCCTGCTTCTTCGGTATTTTTACCATACTTGGCGAATGCTCGATTTGAGCCTAATAAACCTGGTGCCACGAAATCAAATAATGACCATAAGTCCATCAAGCGATTTTCAATTGGGGTTCCGGTTAAAACCAATCGGCGCTGGCTTTTCAGTGCTTTAATTGCCTGTGATTGTTTTGCTGCAGGATTTTTAATCGCTTGCGCTTCGTCCAGTACGAGTAAATCCCAATTGATTTCCTTTAGCCAGTTTAATTTACTGGCGTAAGTATAGGTGGTGATAACCAGATCAATACCGCTTAGATCCGGGGCTGTATCGAGTAAAATAGGGCTGTCAGTCATGGATGCATGAATCATTTTCAGCCTTAATCCAGGAGCAAATTTCTGAAATTCCATCTGCCAATTGCCAAGTAAGGAGGCAGGTAGTACGAGTAAATGCGGGTGTTTTACCTTTGATTGAGTGAGCGGATGATGCCTGATAAGCGTTAAGAGTGCCAACACTTGTATGGTTTTCCCCAGCCCCATATCATCCGCTAAACAAGCTCCCAGCTTCATCTGGTACAGCGTCCACAACCATTGGACGCCAACCACTTGATAGGGTCGCAATGATGCACAAAAATGTTTTTTCAACAAAGCTGGCAAGGTTTTTTCTAGCGCTTGTTCCGGTTGGCGTAAGCGAGTCAGTACCTCTTGCAACCAATCGCCAGCGATAGTCTGTGACCATGTGGCAATATCAATTGGAAGGGGCGCACCATTTTGCAAAGGTGTCAACCCAGCTGTCATGCGCAGGGCATCAGCGAAAGAAAGCCCCTCTTTTTCAACCTGACGAGCTATCTTTTTCCAGTGTGATAATACTTCCCCAAGTTTTTCATGGTCAACAGCGACCCATTGTCCTTTGAGCTGTATGAGACCAGTGCCAGCAGAAAGAATGCTGGCAATTTCATCATCCTGCAGTAACATTCCATTGGGCAGACAAAGGTTAATCTGAAAATCCAGCAGCGCATCAAGCCCCAGGTGTGACGTTTCTTTTTTGCCCATCGTGACAGCTACTTTGGGATGAGCCGCATGAGTGGCCTTCCACCAGTCAGGAGTTTTAACTACAATCCCGGCCTCTTCCAGCAAAGGAATGGCCTGTAATAGTTGATAAGCTTCCTTTGCTCGCCACGCCAGTGGCTTAAAAATCGAGCCAGTATCGATAAGCTGCTTCAGAAATTCGTTGGATTGTCCTGCCTTTTGTATTGGCAGCAATAGTGCTAGTAGTTGTCGCTGATCTTGTGTGTATTCTTGCAAGGCACGACCGAGGGGGACATATGATAATGTACCTTGCTGCGACAGATGTGTGACATACGTTGCCAAAAAGGCAAAAGGAGCATTTGGGTCTCGCTTGTTTTCAGCAAGGTGAAAGCATATACGCCCAACTTGTTTCCAGGTGCTGTCATATTGCGTTAACCAAGCAGTAAAATCCAGCGCTGATTTTTGCAGTGTGGCCAACAAAGCCTGCCATAAATCTTCCCACAATGATTGCAGGACATCCGCATTAAGATATTCCGAGCCTGCCATAAAAGGTGCTGTAGCCAAGAGATTTTCCATTTCTATCATTGGAAATACCGGGGGCTGTACTGCTGCCAGCATTACGGTGCTTCCACCCGTCATATAACACAATGATGTGATAAATAAACGTGAAAATTGCCGCCAAAACTTAATAGAAATTGGCAGGGTTTTATCCTGGATTGCAACGCTGAGATGTAATAAGCCTGTCGCATAGCCCTGCGAAAAAAAAGCAGACAATTGCTCAGCCGTTTTCTTTGACAGATTATCAGCGGGATCCGTTGTTGCTAACAGAGCAGGATGCCCTCCTGGTGTCAATGCCACTTGAAAACAGGTTACTCCTGTACTTTTTCTTACATTGCTAATAGCAGCGGTAAGCTGTTCATTTTGATACATTCGACGATTTCCGTTGATTATACTCTTCGAGTAACTCCGATTTTAGTAAAGGTTTGTGATTCAGGCATGTTGTGTTTTCCCCATTTTATTCAAATAAACAATGCATCTTTCCTTCTCAGTCAATAATTTGAGCATTTTAAGTCTAAAAATGAACATATCAACTCTATACCCAAGATACTTCAAAATGCTAAGTTTATGACGCCGTTATTTTATGTCAGGTAATATTATAAAAACAAGCAATAGTTACTCATATTGTGAA
>JABEVJ010000316.1 GCA_013043985.1 Legionellales bacterium
AGCAATAGTTATTCATATTGTGCAGTTTTAATCGTTTCTTCTGGCGTAAAATAGCAAGTTAGAAAACCGAAAACTCATGTGTGTTGAGTATATATACCCTAATGAATAAAGAGGATGAAATATTATGCCTCCTGCAGGTGGTGGTGGCGGCGGCCAGCAAAATGATAGTTCCTTAAGTACATTATGGGTTGTATCAGCGCTCGTGATTGGTGCGTTGGTGCTTTGGTATACCGCTCATGCCTATTTGACGGCTATTCTTTTCAAGATTCGCCTGGGTGAAATTGCCGTGGTGAGTTTGTTTTCAAGCAGTTTAAATGGTGTTCATGATCAAATTATTGCCACCTCACCCGCCTCGGCCAGTTTTACCACCGTTGCGAATATTAGTACGCAAGTGGGGCAGGTTCTGATGATTCCTTTTGCTATTTTTCTTGGTGCTCTGGCTATTGTCCTCTATCGGGTCAGCTCAGCCAATCGTTACCGCAGGGTACATAGCATGCAATCACTGATGGATCAGGAAAAAAATAACTGGCCACAGATTAGCGTGGTGACAAATCTGAATTTATTACAGATACATATTCATGAAGGGCCTTGGGCGATGTCGATGACGCCCATGCAATTTGCAAAAAAACACAAACTTCTGACGGAGGAGAGGGTAGCAGATAGTACAGGCTTAGCCAGTCGCAGCCGTATCGTTGTTAAAGTAGATGAACCAAGAGCGACGCAAATTTTTACCAGACAGCTTGGCCGTCAATGGAAAGGAATAGATAAATTGCCGCCCTACTCGCGAGCCTTATTTGGAATATTTGCTGCCAAAGTCAATGCCGATCGCACGACTGCCAATAAAGTGATAAAAGCGATTGCTGCTTCAGCTGGGGATCTGAGTAAAATTGACTTTTCCAGTGCGGAAGTTCTGTTAACCAAGCATGCAGATACAAAAATCGTTAAAAAAATAATTGAGTCACATGCGTATGAATTAACTGCAATGGCATCGTTGCTTGAGGTGGCTCGATTGGATGGAATATTGGCTGCAGCGGATTTTTTGTGGCTTAAACCGCTCGATAGATCCTTGTGGTATATGTTGAATAACGTTGGTCGTCGAACGGCATTTACTGAAGTTGCAGGAGCTTATGCTCATTGGTTGGCTGAGCGTGCCATTGGTCGGAAATTGCTTGTTCCGATGGTGAGCGAGGCAACCATTGCATTAGTTGCTGCACTTGAGGAGATAGTCTTTAATCCTGATCAGGACTACTAAGGATACGCACTGCTTATGGCTAATTATCGTCAACGCGGCCTCGACAAAAGGCATGAACAAGATCAGTTGCAACTGATCCGTGATACACGTACTCTCATGCAGCGGGTCAGTGACTTTTTTACTGATCCATTTAATACCATGATCGTTATCATTGTGCTGGGAGCAGCCTTATTTTTCGCGCCTGCTTTTGCCGATTTAATTACCCTCATCGCGATTGGTTTATTCTTCTTTGCTTACTCTCGTAAGATGACGCTTCCCTACCGTATGCCTAAAATATCGGGTTCGCCTGATCACAATGATCCCTATCCCAGCTCAACTAAACCACGCCCTGCAAGAGGAATTTGTCTTTTTGGAAATGACCGTAAAACCAATGAGGAGCTATGGTTTGCTGATGATGATTTGCGTACTCACGTGCTTATTTTCGGATCAACAGGTAGTGGTAAAACTGTTGCATTGATTGGGATTGCCTATAATGCTCTCGTACAGGCCAGCGGTTTTATTTACATCGATGGTAAGGGTGATAACTCTTTGTTTGCCAATGTGTTTTCGATGGTTCGAACGATGGGGCGCGAAGATGATTTGCTGTTGATTAATTTTATGACAGGCGCGCGTGATGTGATAGGCCCTCAGGAGAAGCGCTTGTCAAATACCATGAATCCGTTTGCGCTAGGTTCTTCGAGTATGCTGGCACAGTTGGTGGTTAGCCTCATGGACTCCGGTAAGCAGGGAGGCGGTGGTGATGATATGTGGAAGGGGCGTGCAATTACGTTTGTTGAAGCACTCATGAAACTCCTCGTTTTTATGCGCGATGCAGGCCATGTTTTGCTTGATGCCAATACTATCCGTAATTACTTTCACCTTGAGCGTCTTGAATCCATCGTGATGGACAAAAAATTTCCACGGGATAAACTCGAACCCATTGATATTTCAGGCATTCCTGATTTGGTGATGGAACCAATCATAAACTACGTATTGAACTTGCCGGGTTATGATAAAACTAAGAAAGGCAAACAGGTTTCACAGGTTCTTGAGCAGCACGGTTTTATTACCATGCAGTTAGGTCGGGTCTTTACCTCGCTGGCTGATACCTATGGCCACATTTTACGGGTGAAGCTGGCTGAAGTGGATTTACGGGATGTGGTGCTTAATCGCCGTATCATGGTTGTACTCTTGCCTGCATTAGAAAAAGCGCCCGCAGAACTTTCTCAATTGGGGAAAGTAATTATTGCATCCCTTAAAGCGATGATGGCCTCAGGACTAGGTAGTGAGGTCGAAGGAACTTATGGTGAGCTAATCACCCGAAAACCAACGACATCCGAAACACCCTTCATGTGCATAATGGATGAGTATGGTTATTATGCGGTTGAAGGCTTCGCCGTTGTGCCAGCGCAGGCACGCTCGCTCGGGTTCTCGGCCATTTTTGCCGGACAAGATTTACCCGCATTCCAAAAAGCAGGGAAAGAAGAAGCGGCCTCCATTGGTGCAAATACTAATATTAAAATATGTATGAAAATGGAAGATCCGGTTGATACCTGGGATTTTTTCTCGAAAACAGCTGGTGAGTCCTATGTGACGAAGGTAGACACGTTTCAGACCAACCCAGGCAGCGTGATGAATACTTACGCCGATCAACGCAGTGCATCGGCTGAAAAACGGGCACGGATTGATTTACTTGATCTCAAGGAACAGCGGGAAGGTGAGGCGCATATTTTCTTTAAATCAATTATTGTTCGCGCCAAAATGTTTTACGCCAATCCACAACCGCTTAAATTTATGCGATTGAATCAATTCCTCAGAGTGGATACCCCACCATTGAAAAAGTTGATTGAACTTGATCAAAATCGGGAGCGAGTGGCGGAAATAGTCAAAAATTCATCAGCATTTGCCGATGCGACCTATCAGGCAGATGATATGGATCTGTTGCTGGAGCGTTGGAAAGCAACCAGCCACATGAATAACTTGCTTGCTCGCGCTACAAAATTACTGCTTTCCTATCAAGAAGAACATGAACAAGAAGAGCAGGAAGAGACCATTGATGAAACGCCTTATGATGAGCTTAATATATTTGCGCCGTATCGTATGTATGACCCAACTGTTCCGATGGTTGTTGGCGCGAATCTGGAAACTTTCTCACAACCTTTATTGGCAGCAATTGAAATTCGCAAAGGAATTGAATTGATTGAACGCTTAACTGGTCGGCCACCACGGCACGCTTCAATGATTGCCGATGAAGTTGCAAAAGATCTACGTATTGCTACCTATTATCCCCCAGAGCTGCATAATCCCCCAAGTCAGGAAGACTTTAATGCGCTGGTTATGCAATTAGCACAAGGGGTGGGAACTAAGATTGAAGAAGCTGCTTCACAGCAGGGTGGTGAGGATGATTTGCTTTGATTGCCTCATCCTGGCGCCCAACATCATCGCTCGAAAACATGCAGTTACGTGCAAAAATATACACGCAAATCCGGCAGTTTTTTTCTGAACGTGATGTGCTCGAGGTTGACACCCCGATTATGTCTCACGCCGCCGTCAGTGATCCCCATTTGGCTTCGGTATCCGCTATTTATCAGGAACTAGGCAGTTCAAAAACGCAGGTTTGTTATTTACAAACCTCGCCGGAATACCCTATGAAAAGATTATTGGCGGCAGGATGCCCCTCCATTTATCAGCTCTGCAAAGTGTTTCGAAATGGAGAAACAGGCCAATTTCATAATCCCGAATTTACCATGCTCGAATGGTATCGGTTGGGTTGGGATGATAAGCAGCTCATGCATGAAGTAGATGAATTATTTCAACTCATTTTAAAGACGGAATCTGCCGACAGATTAAGTTATGAAGATGCATTTTTGAAATACGTTTCGCTCAACCCGCATACCGCATCGATCGAAGCGCTGCAACAATGTGCCGAGAAACATGAAATAGTGCTGCTAAGCGAAGTAGATAGAAATGATCGAGACCTCTGGCTGCAACTGCTGATGTCAGAAGTCATTGAACGCAAAATAGGTCAGCATCGCCCGATTTTTATCTACGATTTTCCCTCGTCACAAGCTGCACTTGCTCGCGTTAATCCTAATAAACCTGAAGTTGCTGCCCGATTTGAGGCGTATTTTAAAGGCATTGAATTAGTGAATGGATTCCATGAATTGGCTGATGCCGATGAGCAATCTAGACGATTTGATGATGATTTATCTATCCGCGAAAAACTTAATTTACCACTGCCGCCTCGGGATGACCGCTTTTTAGCCGCACTGGCAAGTGGTCAATTTCCAGATTGCGCGGGTGTGGCATTAGGGGTAGATCGCTTAATTATGCTGGCAGCAGGGGCAGAAAGTCTTAGTGATGTTATCAGCTTTCCTTTTTTGATGGCATAATTTATAAATGCAGCCAAAATATGGAAAGAATTTTATAACCAATTATGAATACTCGGCAATACATACTCAATCACCTGCATAGACTCTTTGTCTTTATGAAAAATTGAAGTGCGTTTATAAATAACATCCTGATTACTATAACCTAAATTCATCATATACGTTCTGACAATGACATCAGAAATAGCGCTCAAATTAATTTTTTCAACGCGCATATTAGGATCACGAGTGACGCCAGAATCTTTCGAAAATAAAATTTTGCCAATTGGTTTTGTACTGGCATCTTTTAGCAAATCAACAAAATAGGGATTATCCCTATTTGCTTGACTTACACCAACAATAACGGGTTTATTCTGGAGCTTTAGACTCACAATACGGTCGAAATTCCTATGGCCTTCCATCTTGGAATATAAAATCTCTACCGTTAGCTTGCTGTTTAAATCCTCAAGCTGCTTCGTCATGGAGGTCTGGCTATATAAAAACTGACTGAACGTGGGTGGTGGTGGAGGATTTCTATCTGCGCAAGCAACAAGAAAGAAAATAATAACAAACAACAATATTTGCTTTAGGGTCTGTTGACAATTGGTTCTTTGAAGCGAAAAAAGAGAGAATCGAGAAAAAATTGGTTCTTGTTTGAGGCGAATAGCAAGCTATTTAACGAAAA
>JABEVJ010000317.1 GCA_013043985.1 Legionellales bacterium
CACAATATGAATAACTATTGCTGGTTTTAATCGTTTCATATGACGAAAAATAGCGGCGTCATAAACCCCTAAATATGAAACGCTTCGGGTATAGTCTCCCTTGCCATGAGGAGAGCTTTGCTTGACCAGTTAACCGAATATTTACAGAGCAAATGTAATGATAAGTGCTAACTTATTGATTTTACGCTCTTTCTACTGGATTGCTTCGCTATGCTCGCAATGACGAGCGTTTTTCGATATTTGTCGTCATTCTAAATTAATTACGCAACAGCAACTCTACTTAGTCTTATGCTTATGCTTAAGCAACCCAGGGGTGGGAATATACCACCCCCACTGAATAGTAGCCAACCGAATCAAACAAACAGTTAATGCACATGCTATGCCAGCTATAAATTTACCCCCTGGAAAATAAACATGTAAGCCGACAAAAACCGTAGCACCTGCGAGTGCTGCCGTAGCATAAACTTCAGGACGTAAAATCAGTGGAATTTCACCACTCAACACATCACGGATAATTCCTCCACCGACCGCACTCAATACGCCCATCATAATCGCAACGATCGGCGACAAACCAAAATCCAGCGTTTTTTGTGCTCCTGCAATTGCAAATATTCCCAAACCTAAGGCATCAGCGATTAAAAATGCTTTACCAGAAACATTAAAATGTTCAGCAATAAAAAAAACAATCAAACCAGTGAACATGGTTAGAATGATATACGAAGGTTGCAGCATCCAAAAAACGGGGGTTGCGCCAATCAAAACATCCCGCATCGTGCCGCCACCATTCCCAACAATAAATGCCATCAGTATCACACCCGTTAAATCAAAGTTTTTTTTATAGCCTGATAAAGCACCACTGATGGCGAAAAAAATCGTCCCTACAATTTGCATGAAATGAAAGAACATTTTATGTTATACTCCGCACAAAATCACCGATTTACTTAATAATGGAAAAAACATGGCTGAATACGTTTTTACAATGAATGGTGTGGGCAAGATCGTCCCCCCGAAACGTCAGATTTTACGCGATATCTACCTTTCTTTCTACCCAGGCGCTAAAATTGGTGTTCTGGGCTTAAATGGCTCAGGCAAATCGACTTTGTTAAAAATTATGGCTGGTTTGGATACCAACTTTGAGGGTGAAGCCCGGCCGCAATCAGGCATTCGCATAGGTTATTTACCGCAAGAACCCCATCTTGATCCGCTTAAAAATGTTCGTCAAAATGTTGAAGATGCATTTCCTGATTTGATGCGTCAATTGCATCGCTTTAATGAAATCAGCATGTGTTTTGCAGAACCCATGGAAGACGATGAAATGACGACTTTGCTTGAAGAGCAAGGCAATTTACAAATGGCAATAGAAGACGCACATGGATGGGATTTAGAGCGTCGCCTCGATGTTGCCGCCGATGCGTTGCGCTTGCCAGCGTGGGAAGCCGATGTCACGAAAATTTCCGGTGGTGAACGAAGGCGTGTCGCGCTTTGTAAACTTCTGCTTTCTGATCCTGATATGTTATTGCTGGATGAACCTACCAACCATCTTGATGCTGAAAGTGTTGGCTGGCTTGAGCGATTTTTACATGAATTTAAAGGAACAGTCATTGCCGTAACCCATGATCGTTATTTCCTCGACAATGTCGCAGGCTGGATTTTAGAGCTGGACAGAGGCTATGGCATCCCTTATCAGGGCAATTACTCCATTTGGCTTGAACAAAAAGAAAAACGCTTGGCAACTGAAGAGAAGCAAGAACAAAATCGGCAAAAAGCCTTGCAAGCTGAATTGGAATGGGTACGAACCAATCCCAAAGGTCGTCAGGCTAAAAGCAAAGCACGTCTGGCACGATTTGAAGAATTAAATTCTCAGGAGTTCCAGCGCCGGAATGAAACCCAGGAAATTTATATTCCACCTGGACCACGCTTGGGCGATCTCGTCATCGAAACAAAAAATTTATCCAAATCATTTGCCGATCGCTTATTAATTGATAACGTAAATTTTAATTTGCCTCGTGGTGGAATTGTAGGCATCATTGGTCCCAACGGCGCAGGTAAAACCACTTTATTCAAGATGTTAATGGGGCTTGAAAAACCTGATAGCGGCACCTTAACGATTGGGGAAACGGTAAAACTGGCTCATGTGGATCAAAGTCGTGATGAATTAAGCTCTACTAAAACGGTATGGGAAGAAATTTCTGATGGTCTCGATCTCATCATGGTGGGAAATTATCAAACTTCCTCACGGGCTTATCTGGGTCGTTTTAACTTTAAAGGTGCCGATCAGCAAAAGTTTGTCAAAGATTTGTCTGGTGGCGAGCGTAATCGCCTACATTTAGCTAAACTATTAAAGAGTGGTGGAAATGTTTTATTACTTGATGAACCCACCAATGATCTTGATATTGAAACATTACGGGCACTGGAAGAAGCTCTTCTGACTTTCCCAGGCTGTGCGGTGGTGATTTCACATGATCGCTGGTTTCTTGACAGAGTAGCTACGCACATCCTCGCATTTGAGGGTGACAGTAAAGTAGAATGGTTTGAAGGTAATTTTACCGAGTATGAAGAAGATAGAGTTCGCCGCCTGGGTGACGAGGCATTAAAACCTCATCGGATTAAATATAAACGAATTAAAACCTAAGAGAAATATTACCATGAGTATTAGCGTCTTCGACCTGTTTTCGATCGGCATTGGCCCTTCCAGCTCTCATACGGTAGGCCCGATGCGTGCAGCAAATGCATTCATCAACACGCTGAAAGATAAGAATTTACTTGATAAAACAAGTGAATTAAAAACTGAACTTTATGGATCACTGGCACTCACAGGAAAAGGACATGGCACCGATATTGCCATACTAAATGGTTTGGAAGGACAAACTCCACAAGATATTATCCCTGAACAAGCAGGACCCAGAGCCAAAGCTATTGCAGAAGAGCATCAGATTCGTTTGGGAGGAATAAAACCAATTGCATTTGATCGCGAAAAACAACTTTTATTTCATTACACTCAAGTTTTACCGCTCCACTCCAATGGTATGCGTTTTTCAGCTTATCAAGCAGATGGAACGCTTCTGCTAACAGACGTTTATTACTCTATCGGCGGTGGCTTTATTGTTGATGAAGCACATTTTGATGAAGAAAATGCACCTGATAAAAGCACTGACAATACCCCGTTTCCTTTTGCCAGCGCGCATGAACTACTTGAAATTTGCAAAAAAAATTCCCTGTCCATTGCCGAAGTCATGATGGCAAATGAAGCGTCCATGCGCCCCGCTGCGGAAGTGAACGAACGTCTTCTACTAATAGCAAAAATCATGCGTGAATGTATTGAAAGAGGCTGTCAAAACGAAGGCACCTTACCGGGCGGACTCAATGTCAGGCGACGAGCACCTGAGTTGTTCAAAAAAATGACGGCGCAAGCAGAGACACAGACCAATGCTTCAACAGGGGTAATGAACTGGCTCAATTTATATGCCATGGCCGTCAATGAGGAAAATGCAGCAGGCGGTCGTGTAGTAACTGCACCGACAAATGGTGCTGCGGGAGTGATTCCCGCCGTATTGAATTATTACCGCGTCTTTTGTAAGGACGTAACAGACCAAGGAATCATTGACTTTTTACTCACTGCAGGCGCCATTGCCATTTTATATAAAAAAGGTGCATCTATTTCGGCTGCTGAGGTGGGTTGTCAAGGCGAAGTCGGTGTCGCCTGTTCGATGGCTGCAGGGGCATTAACTTCTGTTTTAGGCGGTACTTTGGCTCAAATTGAAAATGCGGCTGAAATTGGTATGGAACATCATCTGGGTTTGACATGTGACCCGATCGGGGGATTGGTACAAATACCTTGTATCGAGCGTAATGCGATGGGAGCAGTACAAGCAGTCAACATAGCGGATTTGGCTTTGATGGAAGATGGTCAGCACAAAGTGTCTCTCGATGAAGTCATTGCAACAATGCTGCAAACTGGTAAAGATATGAAAACGACCTATAAAGAAACTGCGCTGGCTGGATTGGCAGTGAAGGTGAATCAGCCTGAGTGTTAATACCCGAAGGCCTGGATATTACCGAAGGCCTGCCCATCTGATATGATCCTGGTTTTGGATAAAGTCAGCGTTATAATTTTTACTCTGTGTGTTGAATATATCCGATTTCTTCTTTGGAAAAAACCTCAAACTAGTGGTCACCGCCCTAGCAGAGGGCAAATCATCTTTTTTCGCAACATTTGCTTGAGCACGTCTATCAGCTTGGATGGCATCACCCTCTTTTCTACCAGTAGATTTACCCAATTTTCTAGCGATCAAAGTAGTCAGAATCATACCTATAGCAAAAACAGCCGCTGCTCCCACAAAACCACCTAGTAACGCCGCAGCAACCGTTGCCACAAAAACCGTACCGCCACAAACACCACCAACAAATATTGCTTCTTTTCCATCTTTTTTAGCATACAGTTGTTTCATTTCTTCGCGAGAAGGTTTTGGGTCAAGATTATTGTTGTTGTTTTCTGAAACTGTTGGCATATTGTTTATAGTATCAGATTCCTCAGACACTCTGATAATTTCATCTTCCGAAGAGGATGGAATATTATGCCGCAAATTAGGTTCTTCGTTAGGTCGCTGATGCTGTTGTGCGATGATTTCATCATTTATTGATGAATCAGAGAGCATAATGTCTTTGCTTTCTGATACGGTTAATTCTGAGCGACTTGACAAATTCAAGCTCATATCAGGCCTTTCCAAATCAGAATCTTCTAACTCGTCAATATAGTACATATATGAATCATCGTGTATGTTATCTTTAGTAAGATTACCAAAAATGCCATCAAAATCATTATCATCATGTGAGTTTTCTGATTCCTTTTTTCTTCCATGAATTTGTGGAAGAAACTGTTGGAGTATTTCACTATCGAGTATCTGACTCTCTTCAGAATCCTCACTTGAAAATACTGTAGCAGAATCAGAGGGTGCACATTCGTTTGAACTTTCTTCGGATTTATCCGACATATGATTCAAGGGCATCGGACTCGATTCTGGGAGGCAGGCATTTTGAAACATCTCATAAAGTTCAGTCGCACTCGGTGCAATATCAGGATCACTCAACTGTGTTCGGATAAGGATATCAACCAATTGCTCAGAATCAGGTACATCAAGCTGAAAACTACCATTCAATTCCAATTGCTTCAATTCTAAAAGTGCGAACTGCGTGTAGGCTGAGACTTTATATGATTGGTTCTTATAAGGAAATTTCGTTATTTTATAATCATTGGCTTGTTGGGTAAAAAATCTATTTGCTAAAATAAAAATAGTCTCATTATCAACAAACCTTTTTTCTTTCCATTGTGCTTCAAAATAGTTCTGAGCTTGCTGTATGGCTTGCTGTTCTGAAAGTTGGCCAAAGGCTTGGTCTAAAAATATTTCACGAGTTTCAACAAAAAGATCAAAAGTTAAATTTTTTTCATCCTCTGTAAATGCAGCCGATAGAGAAAAGTTGTCTTGAAAAAAAGATCGAAATTTTGTAAATGCAACATTATCAAATGCCGTATTCAGGGTTCCGTGTGCAATCACTCCATTAAGCAAAATTTCAATACCAATCATTCCAAGAGCAAATATATCCTGATATCCAGTTTCGTCGTCATCTTCATCTATTAATGGAATATAGCCTGGTGTGCCAGAGAAAGTTTTTGCGTCAGCGGTAAATTTTTTGATATTATCTAAATCAATTAAAACCACTCTGTTTTGCAAGGTATTAATGATGATATTAGCTGGTTTGAGATCGCGGTGAGCAATTTCTTTTGCATGAAATTTTGTTGCGAGCTGCCTTGCTATGTCGTTGAGTAAATCCAACTTTTCTTTAAATGATAGTTGTTGGTTGTAACTTAGATAATCCGCTAAATCCATTCCTTCCTCAAAAAAAGTATGCATCGTAGCGTGACGAATCTGTTCTCCATCTACTTCTTTATTGTAGAAAAGAGGTTCTGATTTAGAAGCCTGCCGAAACTCGAGGTAATTTTGCTGATATTCTTTAATTCTTGCGGAAAAATGCTCATCAGACTCACCAGACTCAGCTCTATATTCTTTGCGACCGCGAACTCGACCGCTTTCAGTAACTATCGGATAAATCTCTTGCTCGTCTTCATCCCAGCTACTTTGAGCTATTTGACAAAAACCAAAGTTTCCGCTGTTACTGCTATTTCGCTCTTCAGGTTTAAAAGCAACATAAACTGAAGCTTTGTGCTTATGGCTATATCGAGGTATTTTTTTTAAGGATTGGTTGGATTTATTAATTGTTTTTTCAACAACAGAGAGGTTTTCTGTTTCGGAAATACCAATAGAAATGTCGTTTTCAGATTCATGTGTCATTAAAGTTTCTTCTTAGTTAAAAAAATGGTCTACAAATTCAAATTGTGATATACGTTTTTCGGGTACGGATATTATTTTATGTTTTATACTTACCGTGTTAAATCCAGTAGCAAAAAAATTAAGTAATGAATCATTGAATGATCATTATAACAAAGAAAAATTAAGGAAAAATTATTTGAATTATCCATGTTAACAAAACTTTTTGTCATTGACAAAAAACCATAAAAAACATATAATGCATTAAAAAAAATATTAACAAGGAATAAATTATGCCGAGCCAGCAATTTACATGCAGCACGCAAGAGCAAAAAGAATTTATAAAAACATTTTATCAGCATAATTTCATTGCGGTCAATAATATATCTGTACCAATTCCAAACGGAAAATTTACTTCTCTATCAAAAATAGCGACAATGAAAAAAGTTTTAATACTTGATTTATTTCATCTAATGATTGAAACAAACGAATCAGCTAGAAGCTTATTGGCGCGTGAAATTGCAAAAATGCGTATTGAAAGCTACTTAAGTCCATTAGAAGAAATTGACAATGGAGCAAGTATGGCAGATTTTTATGGGAAATTTTCAGAAAAAAAACAAAAAGAAATATTGGAAATATTAAATCAATCTTATGAATATTTTTTGCTTGAAAATGTTAATAAAACTGCCATAATAATTGATGCTTTTATTTCTTTGGCAAAAGAAAAAGTTTTGTTTTTTTACGTCGGAGTCTACTCCTCTTATTTAAGCTCTAATAAAGATGTAAACTTCAGCTTAGAGTTCATGAAAGAATATGAACAACAAAACAGTAATTATAGAGCCGTCTTCTTCGATACAAAAGAATTTTTAAGCTATCAAATAAACAACACCAGAAGAGATTATTTCATACACCTCGATCAAGAGGGTATTAACTTAAGTTTTTTTAATTTAAACAACGAATTAATCAATAACATCTCAAATCAATTAATATCATGGGATAACGATTTTAAAAATAGATACTTCATTCAGCACTCTAATAAATATAATTTTTCAACAATGCATTCTCTCAGCGTAATGTCTGGCGCATTTGTTTTATTATATGATTTACTTGCCTATCTCAGCAATAAAGAAGCAGAATCTAATTTTTTACTACACATAATGGGAATGTTTTTAGTAATTTCACTTATATTTTTACTTAGCAAAGTTCTAAATAATTTTATTAAAACATCTTGTCCAAAAATACAGTTTTTTACATCAAATTTTTTACTTGAACTTGCACAAGAGCAAACAAAGGAAAATAATAACTGCAATTCATGGCTGTCTTTTGGCGATAAGAATACTTTTACATTTGAAAAAATTCTTATTAACAACCCATCTAGCAATATAATTGAAAAAATTTATTTTCCACGTCTTCAAGAAACAAGTGATTATATAAAACACGAGCGTGATATTAAGTCAATTCATCAAAAAAACCCTGTTAAATTGCAAAAGAGTCGCTCAAATAATTCGTCTCCCTCCCTTTTTTCGCCGATTAAAAAAATAAAAAGTGCTGACACAAAATCCGCTCCCATTATTCCTAACAACCTTCAAATTGACATTATCAACACTCACCGCACTCTTTACATTCCCCCAGAGTTAAAAAATTTATCGGAAATCGATCAACTAAAAATAATTCACATTGCTCAAAATAATGGTTTTGGCAACTCCGGGAACAGTATTAAGTCAATTTCCAACGCCCAGAGCTTTAAGACAAAAATTAAAATTGACAATGTTATGTATGAAGGAACCATCTCTCATGAAATTCGATTTGGACGTGGCAATAAAGAAGATAAAGATACTGCTTACTTTTGTTTTACTCCCAGTCATCATGCCTCAACTTTAATTATGCTTTTCAAGGGGCCTGCCTTACACAATCAAAATGCAATTGATCAATTAAAAGCCAAATTAAAGCGTGGCCAAAATACACCATTAAACTTTTCAGTAATCCCTGCACCGCCACAGCAAAACAACAACAACAATTTGAATTGTTAATTTGAATGGAATAGGATATAGTTTTTATGCAAAAAACAATTGCTAGATAGGAGAGTAGGAATGAGCTTGGTCTATCTCATCACTTTTATTGTTTATTTTCTGACTGTCTTGACAATAGCTGCTGTTGCCTCACGTTATACTCATGATACTGAAGACTTCGTACTAGGAGGCCGACGCCTGGGAAGCTGGATCGTTGCCTTCGGTGCTGGAGCATCAGATATGAGCGGATGGCTTCTGCTCGGTCTTCCAGGTACCGTCTATGTGTTTGGAATTGACCAAATCTGGTTGCCGCTAGGCTTGATACTGGGTGCATTAGTGAACTGGACAACCGTTGCAAAACGTTTACGGGTGTACACCAAGCTGGCTAAAAACTCACTGACCATTCCTTCTTTTTTTGAAAATCGCTTTCACGACAAAACCGGTATTTTACGCCTGGTGACTTCAGCTGCCATTATCACGTTTTTTACCTTCTATGTTTCATCAGGTTTTGTCAGTGGTGCAGTATTGTTTCAAAGCACATTTCATTTATCGTATTATACCGCTCTTTTCGTCGGTGCAGCTGTCATTATTGGCTATACCTGTGTTGGTGGGTTTTTAGCGGTCAACTGGATCGATTTATTTCAAGGCTGCCTCATGTGGCTTGCTTTAATGGCTGTGCCCGCAGTGACACTGTTTGTTCTTTTTCATGTTCATCCTAATCTCATTCCTTTACACAGCCAATTGATCGCCGCCATCAGTCACCGTTCACTTGGAATCATTGCAATTATTTCTTTACTGGCATGGGGACTGGGTTATTTTGGCCAACCTCACATTCTGGTGCGCTTTATGGCAGCCAAAGAGCCCAACCAATTGCGCCGCTCAACTTGGATTTGCATGATATGGATGACCATGTCGTTGATGGGTGCTGTACTGACAGGGATAGTTGGCAGATGGTACTTTTCAGCTCAACCATTGGCTAATCCTGAATCAGTTTTTCTGTCCTTAGCGCAAGAGCTCTTTAACCCCTGGATAGCTGGTGTATTACTGGCTGCTGTGTTATCTGCTGTCATGAGCACGATTGCAGCTCAACTGTTAGCATCTTCCAGCTCATTGGCTGAAGATGTGTACTTCCGCTTTTTTGTTAAAGACAAAAGTGCAAAACAAGGTCTCTTGACTAACCGCACCGCGGTGCTTTTGATTGCCGCTGTTGCTTTATTTTTTGCGCGCAGCCCTAATAGCACGGTCTTGGCACTGGTCAGTTATGCCTGGGCAGGTTTAGGCGCCTCATTTGGTCCTTTGATGTTATGCAGCTTGTTTTGGTCAAGAACAACCCGAAATGGGGGAATAGCCGGAATAGTAGTAGGCGGCTTAACGGTTATTATTTGGAAACAACTTGCTTTTTTAGGGGGCATTTTTGGCTTATATGAAATATTCCCTGCTTTTTTCTTTGGATTGCTGGCCATCATCATTGTCAGTCTCATCGATAACCCTCCACCAGACTCAGTGATCGAAGAGTTTCGTCAATTTAAAGCTGAGTTGCGTCACGGTGGAGAAGAAAATCCATGAAAAATGAACCTATTTTATTTGATCTCTTAGGTGAAGAAAACGGTATGGTGGGTCTCATCACTCTTAACCGCCCACAGGCATTAAATGCTTTGACTCAGGAAATGTGTCATTTAATCGAAAAAAACCTCCATACCTGGGAAAATGATCCTAGAGTAAAAGCCGTGATAATCAAAGGAACTGGCGAAAAAGCATTTTGTGCGGGTGGTGATATCAGGCATTTATATGATGTTGGCAGGCAAGGTCATTATGAAGAGGTCTTGAGTTTTTTTCGTGATGAGTATCGACTCAATCTTCAAATTGCTAACTACACCAAGCCCTACATCTCATTGATGGATGGCATTACTATGGGTGGAGGAGCCGGCTTGTCCATTCATGGTCATTTTCGCGTAGGTACTGAACGCCTAACAATTGCCATGCCTGAAACAACTATTGGTTTTTTCCCTGACATTGGAGCAACGTGGTTTTTACCCCGCTGCCCAGATGAAATGGGCACTTATCTCGGCTTGACAGGTGTAAAAGCCGACGCAGCAGATGGGCTTTATCTTGGACTCATTGATTACTTCGTGCGAAGTTCTGAACTTGACTGCATAATCGATACCTTAGTGTCTACACCATTCAGTCACACTGATTTTGAAACTGTTAGAACTATTTTAGACAGATTTACCATTTTAGCTGAGCCATCCACCTTGGAAACTCATCAGGAAACGATCAGCTCCTGTTTTGCATCTGATACGATTGAAACCATCATTCTCGCCTTAAAGAAATGCGACACACCCTGGCATGAAAAAATTATCGCAACACTGAAACAAAAATCCCCTTTGAGTCTCAAAGTTACCTTAGCGGCATTGCGTCGTGGTATTTCACAGAATTTGGCCACATGCTTGCAAATGGAGCTGTCTTTGTGCGAGCATTTTATCCATGATCCTGATCTCTATGAGGGCATCAGAGCATTAATCGTTGATAAAGACAAAAACCCGCAATGGCAACCTGCCAGCCTGGATAAAGTGAGTAAGGAAAAGGTAGAAAGTTATTTTCATCTAAATCGCCCCCTTTTAGAGCAGTAAAAGCAATAATATTCCATAATAGACGCATTTACAATCCATAATAGACGCATTTACAATCCATAATAGACGCTCTTGCAATCCATAATAGA
This sequence comes from Legionellales bacterium, assembly GCA_013043985.1. Lineage (GTDB taxonomy): Bacteria > Pseudomonadota > Gammaproteobacteria > UBA1113 > UBA1113 > JABEVJ01. The sequence goes on from JABEVJ010000317.1 coordinate 11,052, forward strand.
CGGATATATAATCCATAACAGCCGGATATCACCATATTTTGAAATTTATGACGCCTGGCTGGAACCAGGTTGGCTCGCTTTAAAAATAGCAGGATGACTAATTGAATAGTATAAAAAGTGATTTTCCAAGACACCTTAAAAGTCGAATGAATATTGCTATGCAAGATACACCAGTTGTATTAATAAATGGACCTCGGCAATCTGGAAAAACCACGCTAGTTAGACAATACTCTCCCTCTTTGCCTTATTTTACTCTTGATGACGACAATAACCTCAATGCTGCAAAGCAAGATCCTGTGGGCTTTGTGAACCGAATAGACAGGGGAATAATAGATGAAATTCAACGTGCACCAGAATTACTCCGAGCCATAAAATTCTCGGTAGATAAAAATAGACAGCCAGGTCGATTTTTATTAACCGGATCGGCCAATCTTCTGGCATTACCTCAAATAGGCGATAGTCTGGCAGGCCGTATGGAAATATTAACTTTGCTACCTCTGTCTCTTGCTGAAATTGAGCGAAGAGAAAATCATTTTTTAAATTATGCTCAAAATCAATCGTGGCCCCATTCTCCTATACAATCCCGGCAATTGGATTGTACATTACAAGCCCTTGCCGGGGGTTACCCGGAAATGTTAATGCGTCAAGATCCTGCCAGACGAAATGCTTGGGCAAAATCTTATATCAGAGCTATCGTCGAGCGAGATGTAAAGGATATTTCATCCATTGAAAAATTGCTTGAAATGCCCCGACTTTTAGAGGTTTTAGCACAACAATCAGGAAAATTAACCAATTTTACTCAAATTGGTGGGCAGTTAAACCTAGATACAAAAACTACCCAAAAATATATTGGTATATTAGAAACTTTATTTTTGATAAACCAATTGCGCCCATGGCACGGCAATACTCTTAGTCGAATTGTTAAGACCCCCAAAACTCATTTTATTGATAGTGGCCTTTTAGCATCTCTCAATCGAATTACACTTGAACGAATCCAAGTTGATAGATCTGTTTTTGGAACACTATTAGAAACATGGGTATATGGTGAGCTATTAAAAACAGTCAATATAATTGAAGAAACATGGGAAATTTTTCATTATCGGGATAAAGATCAAGTAGAAGTGGATTTTGTTCTTGAAAATAACGAACGTAAAATTATTGGTATTGAAGTTAAAGCAAGCAGTACCGTGTTTAATCAGGATTTTCGAGGATTAAGGAAATTAGCCTCTTTAGCTGATAAGCACTGGATAACCGGGATAATTTTATACAACGGGAACCAATGTTTATCATTTGGTGATGCGTTATGGGCAATTCCTTTCTCTTTACTTGACTAATATTTGAAAGCAAATCTGGCCTATTTGGTAGAAAAATGTTAATATTTTGCTCTATTTACACAAGGCTTTATCATGAATGGGACTCAATCAACACCGGATCGTTCAATGTTACTGGGTTTCTTGTTTTTTATACGATTGGGAGCTGTCACAAGCTATTCCGTAATGTTTTCTACTTTATCATTGTATCTGGTCAATCAATATGAATTAAAAACTTATATTGCCAGCGATGTCGTGGGAATATTTGTAGCCTTTGTTTATATCTTACCTCTTATTGCAAGTGTCATCGGGCAGCGTTTATTGCCATTCAGTAGTTTATTTATTACTGGTGTCTGTTGGCAAGTGCTTGGGGCTTTGATCTTAACAGTGAACGACCTGGAGTGGGTGTACTGGGGCTTGTCGCTATTTTTAATGGGTAGCATGGTTAGCTCGATATCCATTAATATGCTTATCACTCAATCCTATGCGACACATGAAGTTGTGGAGCGAAAATCGGCTTTTTTATGGAACTACAGCGGGATGAATGCAGGTTTCTTAATTGGCTATGTAATATCAGGTTTTTTCCAGTTACGTCATAATTACGCCATGTTGTTTATTTGTGTGGCTATATTTTCTGCACTTTCTGCTTCGTTAATGCTTCTTGCCTCTTATCGCATTATTGCTAAAATTGAAGCACAAAAAACAAAAATTTTAAACTTACTGGCTACATTGCTGATCATGGGATTGCTGGTTATTATCATTCATAGTGTATTTAAAAATGCCTATCTTTCAAAAAATCTTTTGCTTGAGTGTAGTGCAATATTTTTTGTATTAGCATTAACTTACCTTTATTGTGTGAATAAGCAACATCGCTCAATATTGCGCATATTTTTTAGTTTTACTTTGCTTTCAACAGTTTTCTGGTCGATTTATATGCTTACGCCAACTTCATTGATGCTGTTTGTTCAAGATTATGTAAAAACGCAATATGGAGTTATAAAAATTCCTCCGCAGTGGTTAGATATCATTGACGCTCTTGTCTTGGTTTTATTTACGCCTTTATTAGCCAAATTTTTTGGCAAATTGAAAAACAGTTACAATTATGAAGTAAAAACACCAAGAATGTTTCAAGTTGGCTTTTTTATCTATATTGCAGGAATAGGGATGCTTCTTTACGCTATGCACTATTATCAAGCACCAATAAGCATTCTATGGGTTGCTATTTATATGGCTATGCAAGCTTTTGCTGAGGGATTGATCGGGCCAGGTGGTTATGCATTGATGGGTGATTTACTACCTGAAAAAATGAGGAGTTTTGCAACGGCACTTTGGATGATGACGTTAGGCATCGCAGGCTTGATTGCAAGTAGTATTTCAAATATCGCTTTCGATTCTATCTTGCAATATAAACATAACGGGTTAGGTAGTTATCATCAGGTTTTTTTCTTTATTTTTATTCTTGGATTAACTGCTCTATTATCAATTACACTCATGCAAGGCTATTTAACAAAAAGAAGGGGAGTGATAACATGAAAACGCTCTGGTTGCGTAGTGAAACATTAGATGACGAAAGGCGGACACCCCTTGTGCCGGAGGATGCCGAAAAATTAGTTCAGGCAGGTATTTCAGTTGTTGTTGAAAAATCAAATGATAGAGTATTTCAAGATAATGAATACCAGAAAGTAGGGTGTGAGCTTGTTGATAGTCAAAGCTGGATTTATGCCAACTCTCAAAATACCGTCATTCTTGGTTTAAAGCCATGTTATCCTTTACCTGAAAAATTGAAACATACCCATATTTTTTTTGCACATGCATATAAAAATCAACCTGATTCAAAGGAAATACTCTCAGCATTTTTACAAGGCGGTGGGCATCTCTATGATCTGGAATATCTAGTTGATGGAGATCAAAAGCGAATTGCCACTTTTAATTTTTATGCGGGCTATTGTGCCGCAGCACTGGCCGTTATTAAATGGGTTGATTTATACCAAAAAAAGGAAATTCAAACACCAATTAAAAGTTTTAATTCAATTGATGAACTTACAAAACACATTGTTGAGAAAAAGCAGGTGATGCCATTACAACCTAATTTATTAATATTAGGTGATGGACAATGTAGTATAGGTGTAACCGACTTTTTAGAAAATTTTGGATTTCAATTTACCCAATTATCCAGTAAAGATTTAAAAAACAAGGCTGAGAGTCTATTTATCCCCTCATGTGATGTGGTAATCAATGCTTTTCGTACACGAGAAAAAAGATGTGAAAAAGTCTTGTCGGTTAGTAATTTTGAGTATTCGGGTGCAAAGCTGCTGGTTGATTTGATATGCGAGCCTTTCTCTCCTTATAATGCTTTACCGGAATATCGACAGCTGACAACTTTTAAAGAGCCAATGTTAAAAATGCAACTAATAAATAATACAATGTACCTAATCGCAATTCAAAATTTTGCATCATTTTTACCTAAAGAGAGTAGTTTGGCCTTTTCACTTCCTTTATTAAAAACGCTGATTGATTTATTTAAGGGAAACAAAACAGATACATTTCACCATGCATCTGCATGTTTTAGCAAGGCAATAGAAGGCTTAAAATTATGACTCAAAAAAGGCCTGTCCTAGTCATTGTTTGTGGTTATTCATCTGGTGCTTTCTTGGCACAGGAATTTGATAAATTAGGCTTTGATTGTATCCACATTACCCTTAATAGGTTAGCTTCACTTAAAGCTTTTAGAATTAATCAGAATGATTATATAGCTGAATTAATTGTGGAGGATGAGACTAAGATCGAAGATTGTATTAAAAAATTACAAACCTATCATCCTACTGGTATTATTGCTGGTTGTGAGTGTGGTGTATTATTAGCTGACATGATTGCTGCGCATTTTGATGTGTACAAAAATGAATCTGAAATTAGTCTAGCGCGGCGTGACAAATACTATATGATAGAGCAGCTGCGTAAACAAGGGCTCACAGCACAAAAACAAATTAAAACTAACATTCTTAGTGACATTTTTGAGTGGCAGAAACAATGTCAATTAGATCGTATTGTTTTAAAGCCATTGAAAAGTGCTGTATCTGATAATGTTTATTATTGTACGACACAACGTGAAACTGAAGCGGTATTTCAATCAATATTGAATGAACCGACTGTTTATAATGAAGTTAATACAGAGGTGCTTGCTCAAGAATTTATTGACGGTACAGAGTATATAGTGAATGCATTTAGCTTTAATGGGAAACATCAAATTATAGATATTTGGCAAGGTGTGAACAATACACCTGATTTAGTCTCAAATGATCTTTACGCTGATTTAATTGGCCAAAGTGAGGCTGTCCATCAAAAGTTAGGTAATTATACAAAGGAAGTACTCACCGCACTGGGCGTAAAATATGGGGCTTCACACTCTGAAATACGGATAAATAGCCGAGGAATCCCTTACCTTATCGAATGTGGAGTCCGGTTGTCAGGACGTATTTATTCACCTGTGCTTGAAAAATTGTATGGTGAAAGTCAATATTCGCTTTTGCTGAAAATGTATACTGATCCGAACGTTATTTGCGAATTTTTAAAACGTCCGCTATCCCCTACGCATAAGGCTAGATATGTTTATTTTAAATCAAATATTGATGGCTTAATCAAAGAAGATGTTAATCTTGCCTCTTTTTATCAAATACCATCATTGGTGTATGTTGATCTTCCTCTTAAAAAGGGTGATTGGCTGCATAAAACTTGCAAAGTGAAAAAGATCCATCGTCCAGGCTTTGCGTATTTACTAGCTTCTACAGAGGAGAAAATCGAGCGCGATTATCATAAACTTATTGAGCTTGAGCAAAAAACTTACGAGGATATCATTCGGTGACAGATTACAACATCTTTCTCCTTAGTCGAAATTCATGGTTTTTGAATTTTTTACGTGATGAGATCCAGAGTGATAATTTTCGTGGTAATAACACCTTATATATTTTTAATGATGCAGAAGTGCCGACAGAGATTAAACAAGCTTTTGATTCAATTAATTTCATTTCAAGCTCGCTGGATTATGGCAATGTTTCGATCTGTTTTGATGAAGTATCACTCAAAATTGATGCCTTACTAAAGAATATTCCAACAAAAAACATACGCATTATCGCGTACAATGAAAATTTGGTTTATCTTGCCGCTTGTTTAAGAGAAAAATTTAATTTAACTGGGCTGTATGCAGACAATGCGTTGTGCTTTACCAATAAGGTAACAATGAAAAAATCTCTTTTAAATAGCTCGGTGAAATATCCTGCGTATCTGTCGATATCAAAAGAGTTTATCCAGGCTGAATATCAAGCCTTACCCTCGTTATATGAAACTCTCCTTGAAAAGCTTCATTTGCCCTTTGTAATAAAGCCTGACTCTCTCTCTGGTAGTCGATTACTCAACATTATTCGTTCTTACGATGATTTTTTTGTTTATTGTAATACGATTGTTTTAAATAACGAGATTAACAATCTTTTGGCAGAACAATATATCGACGGAACACTTTTTCACTGCGACACTTTAATTGATGCAACAGGAAAAATACTCAATTTTGTTTCACAATATAATTACCCCATGCACTATTTTCTTGAAGGTAAAGCTGTTGGGAGCTGGATGATTGGTCAAGACAGTGAAGATGCAATAAAAATTAAAGATGCTAATAAATCTGTTTTAACACAGTTTAAAGCTCAAAAGGGGATTTATCATCTTGAGTTTTTTATTGATAAAAAGGGCGAACCCGTTTTTCTTGAAGCAGCAGCTCGCCCAGCGGGTGGCTTAATCTTAAAAATGATCAAAACATGCACAGGAATTAACTTGTTAAAATATGATTTCCTTAATTGGTCAGTGCCTGATAATATCACCATCCGTTGTTATGCTGGGTGGGCGTTTATTCCTTTTCGGGATGGTGTAGTGGAAAATCTCGATAACCTTAAGCTATGTTCGGATTATGAAATTGAATGGAATATTGAGATAGGCAAAGAATACAGGAAATCACAAAATTTGGCTGAGGTAGCTGGAAAAGCGTTTTTGATTTCAGAAACCTCAAAAAAAATTATGAAAGATTTTCTTGCAGTGTGAATATCTCCTTTTGCGATAGTAGCTCTATTAATTTTTTATTCCATAAAAAGGCTAAAGAAGAGGCTGTACTAAGGGCTGTTAATAAAGTTAGTCCAATATTTCCTTTGTCGTGAAGCCCAAAGATTATTTTAGATTGAGAAAAATCAAAATCCGCATATGCCGCAAAAACGCCCTCAAAATTAGGATGAGTTAGATTAGATAAAGCAGCATATAATTCTGGCATTTTAGAGTCAGAAAATTGATGTTTATTTTGACGATCCATTAAAGTTAATATGTTTGTAGCTTCAACGATGGCAAACTCACCTTTTGAGCCCATTAATTTATTTAATTTATCATTATCAATCGCAGAGCTATTTTGTACCGACTTGCTTACAAGATCACAAAGCGAATACAAAACGACTTGTCGTTCAAAAAGTGCTCTGGTTATGATGGCAGATTTAGTTAATTTGTTTTTTTTATAGTCTGCGAGAGCTTCTTGTGCTAAGTCAATAATGTTATGTAAAAGGGCAAGCCGAAAACAATTTATTTTAATTAAAATACTCTTACTCCAGTTTTGTATGTCTTTTTCTAAAGGAATATCTTTTTTTAACTCATTTAAACTTTTTATTGAATTATTTAATGAATTTTCCATGGACTCATATTGATCGCAACTAATGGAGTAGTTTGTTGATGAGGAAACCCATTTTGCGCGATTTTCAGGAGAATGGGTTAAGCCATTAATTTTCAGCCAGTCATTATATTTTTTTTTATTAAAAAGAAGTATTTTTATATTTATACATTCATTTTTACATGATCGCATAATGCGTTTAATTAAAATTTTATGTGTTTTAATGTCTGTCAATTTTTGATATAATTCTGGATCAGAAAAATGAAAATCATCCTTATTATTGTAGCAAATTAATACTTGATCAGAAGTAGCATGGGGCGAATTTTTTAAGACTTGAATAGTGTTTTCTTGAAAAAAACGCAAATTTTCTTGAATACTTCCAATAAATTCCACAGCCTTTTCTGGTATAGGACATCCTTTCTCCCATGATTCTAATTGATTTTGATCGTAACCAAGAAAATCAGCCAATTTTCGCCTCGAAATACCGACACTTTTTCTTAATTTATCTAATTCGTTTAAAGTCATATTCTTTTATTCCTCATGGATTTGGTTTTCTTTCCTCGACATCCTGACACACGCCCTAAAAAAAGCCCCATTATCCGCAAATGGCATAACATTATCATTTAGCAAGTTTTTACAAAGCCATGGATCGCTTTCTGGCAGAGATGCACTTAATAAAACTTCATCATGTCTATCAGGCTTGCTATGGTAATATTCAACATCAATTGATTTGATTATCTTGTAAGCAATTGTGCTTTTGCACATTGATTCATCGCTTTTTAAACTATCAAAAAATTTTGTTGTTATATGCTTCAACTCTCGCAAGTCGATGATAACTCTTCCCGCTTTGCGTGATTTAGGGGAAAAAGCGAGTGTGATTGGGTAATTCATTGAATAATAAATATCTTGCTGCACTCCATCTGACAAGGCATTCATATAGCCAGGGTGCATAAAGACTGGTGAGTGCTTGAGTCCATAGCTATCTAGCAAAATTTCTTGAAATAATTTGATTGGTGCCGCAATTTCATTGGTAGCAGTAACAAAAGCTGGGGAACTGCCCGTGGCAACTGAAAGCAGGCAACTGGTCGTGTCTGCTAAATAAGGGTTAGGTTTAAGGTTCTTCTTGGCCTGTGTTGATGAAAAAATCAATTCAAAAAATGATTGATTGAGTCTGAAATGATTTTTCCGCCATTCTTCTTCAAGCAAATATAACTTTAACTCCTTCCAAGCATTGTCATTTTGCATTTTTTCAAGCCATTTTCCCGAGAAATACAGCAGGGTTGATGACCATGAGGTATTCTTAATTGGGGCGGCACGATTATATAACTCGGTAAATAATTGATGTTGTTCTTGCAAGGTATTTGGTGTTTTCGTTTTGATGCGGTAATCGCGTTTAAGGTTAGCGTAGCGGACACCATCTGCAATACTTGGCACAACAAACATTGAACGAGCACCAGAGGTCATTTTCAGTAATCCTGAGGGGTGAAATGAGCCTTGTTTCTCAAGCTCACGTAACAAACCAAAAAATGTTCCGGGCAAAAGAAGTTTGATAGGTAAACACAGCCCATAATCATCAATGAAAAGTTCCGTTGAATTTTCCAATACCATTCCCATGGGAATACTGTTTCTTGCATAGGCTAAGTCGGATTTTATCTGTGCTGGCAAGTCGGTGAGAGTGCCAAATGTGCCTTCATCCATTGGATAGTATAAGTCTTTTTCATCGCCGATTACTTGACCGAATGGATAGGTGGCAAGATAGAGCGGAAAAGAGTCATCGGGATTTAATGCGTCAATCAGAGTAACAAGTCGGGGTGCAATAGGGTTTATGCGCTCACGTATATCTTTCCATGTAACTTGTTTAATCTTACTCATTTGATCAATTATTGTCCAATTTTTTTATACACACAAAATAGCTAGAGGTATTGAGCAGACATTTATATTATTTCAAATATCGGCGATTAACATTATATTAACACGAATTCATAGATAAAAAAAGATCAGTATCTGATTTTAATATGTTTAAGGCATGGAAACAGTATTACCGGAGGAAAAAATGGAACAAAAATTGCTTGGTGTGGCCGATGTTGAAAATTACCTACCTATTTTGTTCGCTGAAATTCGCAATCTCAAGCAAGGTAAATCAATTTCACTTGATGAGATTACTAAATTAAAAATCAATGCCAATCGTTTATTAATACATTTTTTAACAAAAGGTGTAGGGTCTGTTGACAATTGGTTCTTTGAAGCGAAAAAAGAGAGAATCGAGGAAAAATTGGTTCTTGTTTGAGGCGAATAGCAAGCTATTTAACGAA
>JABEVJ010000318.1 GCA_013043985.1 Legionellales bacterium
ACAACTCTCTGTTTACTCTATCACCTACGCACGCGGCTTTCGTACGGAATGACATCGAGCGCTCAAAAATATTTTAGAAAGTCGCGATCTCAAGCGCGGAGACTATATCCCCGAAGCGTTTCATATTTAGGGGTTTATGACGCCGCTATTTTTCGTCATATGAAACGCTTCGGGTATATGGGCTGAGATTACCAAATTAACCCAACTCAAATGTCGTTATCCCAAATATTTTATATATATTCATTTTTGGTCTTCCGTTGCGATACATACGTAAAACACTAAAGCATGGTTCCATCTGATGCAAACTCGCAAGTCTTAGTGCCATTTTATTAGGCTCAGGGGTATCCAGAAAAAAAGTTTCATTTGGAATATGATTTAACAGACCCTTTAAAATGGCCTCGGCTATTTCCTGATTATCGGCAAACAGAGGCCCAATTTTATTGCCATTGACTGTTTTGCGAATTACGCCGTAACCCTTGACCTCACTGCCATCAAGGTAAACTAATCCCAACCCCTCAGTTGGATTGAGCCATTTATTCAAAAAAGCAGCACGGGGAGCAGGAAAACATTCCAAATCATAATCCATAATTGCTGGAAACAAAGATGGCTGAATGATGCTAATGCAAGGATGCATCACCTTGCTGGCTTGCGAAGCTCTCCCTTGATGACGAATATTCATATGCGCAGGACGAAAACCAATCTCGGCGTATTTATCACACATGGCTAATACTCCATCCAAACCGATGATGCGCTCACCAACATAGTCCAAACGCTTTTGAGTCATTTGCATACCATAGCCTTGGTATCGAAAAGGTATTTTAACAAGATAAAGACCAAAAAAAGCAAACGAATCGCTATATGTCGTGGCAGCAGCACAAGCGATTGGCTCATCACCCAGGCGACCAATGAAAAACCCATGCGGGTCTTGCGCATAAAAACTTGTCGCATCATGTATCCCTGGATTCCAACCCTCAGCTTCAGCCCAGACCAGTGCGATATCATTCAACTCTTGTTCGGTCATTCGTGTAATAGAAAACTTATCTTTCATACTCAAATCTCTATTCATGTGTTTAAATTCCTTTTTGTGCAACATCTATAAATTTATCTACCTCATCCTCGGTAGTATCGAAACTGGTAATAAGTCGAACCAAGTTTGTATTGTCATCCCAAACATAATAAGGGAAAACAGCAGATGTGGCTTCAATTATTTCTGGCGTAAAATGAGCAAATAGTTGATTGGTTTGTACTGGGTGCGCCAAGCGGATGGCAGCGTTTTTTTGTAATCCCTTCGCTAAACGAAGACACATTTCATTGGCATGGCTCGCATTTCTATGCCAAATAGCTTGCTCAAAATAAGGAATGAATTGGGCTGACAAAAACCGCATTTTGGAGGCGAGCTGTAAACCTTGTTTTTGAATATATTCAAACTCTTCGGCAATATCTTCCTGAAAGAAAATAATCATTTCTCCAAATAATAAGCCATTTTTGGTGCCGCCAAAAGAAAGAGCATCTACACCAACATCTGCAGTTAAATTTTTTAATGAACAATTTAAACTCACTGCCGCATTCGCCAGACGGCAGCCATCCATATGCAACAACAAATCAAGTTTTTTACAGGTATTTGAAATAGCTTGAATTTCTTGCATAGTATAAACCGTACCATACTCGGTTGATTGTGCGATGGTGACGACCCGTGGTTTATTTGCATGTATGCCCCAGCGAGTCACATTCGCATGAGCTTCTTCAATTGCTGAAGGCGATATTTTCCCATGTTCTCCTGCAACTTGAATCAGCATACTCCCTGTCAAATTAACCGCTGCACCCGTTTCTTGTGCAGCAATATGAGAGCTATCAGCACAAATAGTGGCATGATGACTACGGGTCATTGCCTTTAAGATGAGGACATTTGCTGCTGTGCCATTAAAAACAAAATAGGGAATAGCCGTATTGCCAAAATTTTCTTTGGTTAATGCAATCGCTTTTTCAGTATATTTATCTCCGCCATAGGCAGGAGCATGTTCCGTATTTGCCTCAATAATGGCGTCCATCACTTCTGAGCAAACGCCGGAGTAATTATCACTTGAAAAAGCCTTCATTTGTATTGCCTCTTTAGATAAATAAAATATTTTAGCACATGAAGGAACTAGGGTGTGCCCTCAATTGCTTTTTTATCCTCTGGCAGGACTTGAGGATCAGCTTGTTTTTGAGACTCAGGAGGTTGAAAAAAAGTTGCCCGGGAGCATTTTGTATCCGATGGACTAAGTGACAGAGCAATGTTTTTAGACAAAATTCTCATTCTTTTTGATATCTGTTTAATCACATCAGACAACGGATCAGCTTCTCGATTTTTTGTACTGATTAATTTGATAGGAGGCATTTTTGGCAGATGATAATCATCAACATTCTCTAATAGAGTGGGCAGGGTTTCATTGTACCAGCTAAGAACATGCTCATTGGCCGACTTAAAATCAGCATTATAACTTCTAAAAGTGGCTAAATACTGATTTTTTCCTACCCAATCATCCTCTACGTCTTTGCTATCGCCCTGCACTATTTCAGTATTGCTCTTCAAATCCCAGCCCAATTTCTTGCAATTCTTCAAATGAGTTAGTTGAATTTCACCTTTTTCATTGACAAAGATATTTCCTTCTTGAAGATCCAAATGTAAAAGTTTATGTTTATGTAGTTTGGCAAGTTCGGTAAAAAAACCCTTGAAGGCACGCAGAATTTCATAATTTCTCACCTCATTACTGATTGTTTTGTCTTCAATCAGCGCTGTGATGAAATGCGCCAGATCGTTACAACCTAACCTCTTCGGTAAAAAATTTTTTTTATCTTCGATTTTTTTGGCTTTATCGCTTTTATGGTGGGTAAACCCTAACTCAACCACTCCTGGAAGAGACGTCTGTTTTGATTCTTCTGATAATAACTGCTTTGTAATTGCCATGTTACACCCCGCCCAACCCCAGAGTGAGACTCTGCCTTGCTATGTTCTGAAAATTAGCATTGACTAATTATAGCACACATAAATTTGTTATGGGGATGACACCATCTACAGCTCCGAGCGCGTTTTGACCACATTGCGCGACAACGACTAAATAAAATGGCGCAGCTCTGGATAAGTGATTTTACAATCTAAACACTGTTTTGTAAGGCGATCGGCTAATTCCTGAAGACTTTTACACTGTAACTGCATCTTAACAACCGTATTAATATCCATCCCTAAATACGCATTATTGAAAAATCCTGCATGAAGATCTTTTGTTTCCACAAACAAATGGTAACTTTGCAGTGCTTTTTTAAAATATGTCTCCGAATTATTTTCATTGAATGGAAAAAACCTATTATTATTTTTATTTTCGTATCGATTATAGCAATATCCCAATTCCAGATTAATTCTAAGCGAAAAAAAATGCCCCAAGGCTCCAAATAAATCAATAGCCCGAGCCAAGATCATGTCTATAAATTGAATTTGCTCTTGCGAAGGTAATGAGTTAGGAGAGTTTTTCAACAATGTTACAATTTCTCCTGACAACCCCACATAAGCCAGCGGGCAATCGCCACGAAGACCATGCATAAGACTTACCGGGATAGTCATGCCGTCATAAAATGTTGTATCTTGCTGTTTTTTCGATGCTTTTTCAGAAAAGTATTCTGCCATGCTTTCCAATCCGGAAATTTGTTTATTAATATTTTCTCGTTGATTGCTGCTATCGTAGGTTAAAGGATAAATGATTTGAAATTTGAAGTCTTGCGTGTCAAATTTAGTAAATTTTTCCGGTAGTGTGTTAGACCAATATTGAGTTAACTGTTGGATAGTTTTTTCACTGTACATAAAAGTTCGCTTTTTTAAATTAAAGATTTAATTTATTATTAATATATAGGAATTATACACAATTACGCTGAATAAAAATAGAGCTCTTGAAAAATTGTTTCTGAATGATCTTTTGCACTCAAGTGAGCAATAACACAAAGCGACTGTGATTTCCTCTCCCCGCAAGGGGAATCACAGTCGCGCCGTGTTGTTGCCCTCTTAGAGAAGTGTCGATATGGTTGCAGTTACTTTTGAGGTATCTGCCACTGGTTCAGGTTGAATCTCATGGATTAAAACCTGTGTATTTGCTGTTTCTTACCTAAATCAGATTTTTTACCCTCAAGTGAAGCCTTAATTTCTTTCATAGCCGATAGCACAACCTTAAAATCAGGAGCTAAGTCTATATGTTTTTCTGCTTCAGGCAGCGGGTTTATTGGTGGTAAACACCACGTTTGAGTTTCGTTGTCTTCGGTTTGTCCATTGTTTTTTACAGTATTTGGTGCAAATCTATACCCAGCTTGATGCAACCAATATAGCTCGAACTGTGAACAAGACAATTTTCCATGTTTATTTTTGTTATTATATAAATAACAATCAATGGGGGTAGCAAGTAAAAATATTCTCTGACTGTCTATCGCGCCCGCCCAAAAAGCTGCATTTTTTTCTAATGTCCATTTTTCAGATTGTTTTGTTTGGTTATCAATCCTGATTTCTGGGCGACAAATTCTCCCATAATAACGCGATTTTTCTTTGTTGGAATCAAGGTCTGTAAGTTTGGTTGCAATAAAAGGGGTATCTTGAGATCCCATGTACACATTATATTTTTTTTTGCTGGCCGCTAAAATATAATCAGTATCTTGATTAAAATAATTGGTTTTAGGCATAATATTTCTCCAAATTTGGCCGTTAACAATACTAAAGTTACCAATATCATGTCATTTAAGAATGATTTTATTATGATACTGATGCAATCATGCATTATTTTACCAGACAAATATTATATGAATATTATTTAAATGAATTTACCCTCCTGTTTCCAATGTAACACTTGCCTGCACACTGCCTCTATCGTTTACTCGCGCTACCGATATTTGTTTTGCTTGAATACCGTAACGCTCTCGCAAGTTTACAAGCCATTCCGTCAAACCGTCAAAATCAACACTGTTAAACTTTACATCAACCGTATTATTTGAATTTTGCGTCAGTGAAGTTACATTATGTGAAATTGGACCGCTGCGTGCAGATTGATCTACCGTGGTCAACAACATTTGTGCATTCACTGGCTTTGCATTGATACCCGCGCCCTGCAATTGCTTAATTTGCTGCGAGGCACTGTCCATCCACAAAAGCAACTCCTTATCTTGCGCAACAGTTGTGCGCATACTAGTGAGTGCATGATGAATCGGTGCGACAACCAGCATACAAAACAAAAAAATCCCCACTACCAGGCCGCCAATCAAAACTAAACGTTTTTCACGCTCCGCTAAACTATCCCACCATGGTTGCATCATGTTTTCTCCCGAATAGTAAATCTTGCAACAACTTGATTACCTTTCGTTGCACCTTGATCCTGTTTAGCAATAAGATTATTTTTATTCAGTTGACTCAGCGCTAAATCCAATGATTTAAAATTATTTGCCTGCAACTCGATAACTAATTGATTATCCTGATATCGCAAACTCATCACTTGAATAGCGGGTAGTTGCTTCAACACTTGTGCTGTTAACATCAAGACGCCCAAATAGCCATTACCTGCTTGATTAGCTTGCAGTTCGTTTAGCGTGCTTTGTATCCGTATTTTAGGCGCAACCACACTGGTTGCCGCGGGATAAATTTGCTTATAAAGCGCAGTAATTTGTGTTTGTAAAAAATTATCCTGCCGATCTAAAGCAACATATTGAATAATCGTACCAAGTAAACTGATAAA
The DNA here is from genome assembly GCA_013043985.1 of Legionellales bacterium. Taxonomy (GTDB): domain Bacteria; phylum Pseudomonadota; class Gammaproteobacteria; order UBA1113; family UBA1113; genus JABEVJ01. The sequence continues at coordinate 5,742 of JABEVJ010000318.1, forward strand.
TAATGCGGTTGCAAACATTCCTAAGGTGATTAGCGCTGTTTTTTTCATCGGTATGAGATGATGCTCTTGTGCAAATTTGTCCTGAAGCAAATTACCAGACGGCCGATTTTGCTCAAAATGCTCTGCCATTGTCGTTAATAAAGTTCCAGACTCCTTTTGTTTTTCAACAGTAATTGGCAATGCATCAAATTCGCTGGCATCTGGAAAGGGCTGATCTCCATATTGGTGCACAATTAATTTTGTAGGACGTGATGCTTCAGAGGACTCTTGCCACAAAATTTGAAGAATTTGCAGCCAGTTTTCACGATCACAAGACAAGCCTTTATATAATCCTGTACGAATTAATACATTTTTTTCAATGGCAACATGCCAAACACCAGATTCATAAGGAAGGAGAAAATAGTCTGGCAACATAGACTCAAAAACAAGCTGCTTCTGAAACGGTGCCAACCATGCCTCCATGTTTCGATGGGGTGTAACAAGTGCATCGACGCGTCCATCAGCAGCAAGATGCCCGATGACTACATGATAATGATCGATAGATTCCAGTAATTGATCTTCAATAGCATAGGGCAGTGCCTTTATTAATTTGCTCATGGACATTTTGGGTAAGGTTTTTTCAAAAGAAATAACATCCATACCAGGAACAAGTAAAAAAACAATTTTATCTTTGGCTGCTGCAATAGCTTCATTCAAGGTTACTATTTTGCTTATGATGGGTGAATGAAGTTCTCCTCCAAGCACAAACTCAATGTTTTCAGTATCATCCAATAACCGCAATATAATAAATGCCATATTTATACCCCACCCCTGCTTTCCCATAAAATACTCGCCATGGGCTGTGAATTAGCTTTTTGTCCATTGCCATTTTGACTGTCGCTGGCTTGATTAGCCGAACTAGTAGTAGGTAAAGGACGGTAAAGCATAGCATGTAAAACCATTTTTTCAGAGGAATTTGCCACGGTAGCAGAGACTAAGAAATAAGTACTATTCATTGTGATATTAGCACTTGGGATATTAGCATTTTGTATCGCGCCATCACCCATAAAATCTTGCAGACTGCTATATGGAGTATCTCCCCTACTTTGAACCATTTCCATCGCCGTTTGCAAATCAATTGAACTGCTCAAACTGGCAATCACTGGAGCTGAGGCGGTATTAATATTGATTGGTGTCATACGCGGCAAAGCGGTCACAAAAGGTTGTAATCGCACATACAAGTTTGGTGTCATTCCTGTGATGAGGCGCAATTCACTGGCACTGGCCATGAGAGCCTGCGCTGCCCTGTAAGGTGGGTGACGTCCGGTATAATGTCGATTTATACTTGAATTGGCTGGCGTTGACATCCCTGCTGAGTCATTATCATCACTAGCGGCAGAAGCCGTGCTGGTGGTATTTGTATTCGATTTTCGCTTGGGTTTGCTCACCCAATCATGAACTGAGACCGCAATGGCTTTGGCCTGTTTTGCGTCAATGTCTGGATCGACAGCTAAAATCAAGTTGACCAAATTCTCTTCGTATTTTTCATTAGTAAGATTATTTAAATTAAATTTTCCCTGTAGATCCTGAATTTTTCCCGAAACTTGAAAACCATGACCAACCGTTAAGCCGGAAAAATTCTGAGGCAGTACGTCAATTGCGGAATCGGCAATATCGGATTTGCCCGAATTTTTCACTTCCTGGGCATCTTGAATAAGCAGTCTTTCCGCCCATGATTCAACTGCTTTCGCATCAAGATACATTCGATCACTATTAAGAACCAGGGTTGTTTCCTCAGTTTGCGCCATCTGCTGCACTGCCATAGCTGTTGCGAGCGTAGCGACCAGTGTCATAATGAGTAATGCAACGATAATTGCACTTCCTCTAACTTTTGTTGGAAACCTAGTTACCTGTATTTTCACCCGTTTTATTATCCGCTTTTAAGTGTAAATTACCCGCAAATATCGGAATAAATAAATCAACCTCGCCAAAAGGCGGCGCATTAAATTGAATATCGACGGCTCGCGGTAGCGGGTTTTTTTCATTGGTAGAAGAAACTGATGTGTCAGCATCTGCATCGGCTGGCGGCCACTCAGTATAAACCTTCAACTTATCATCATAGTAGCGAATTTTCCATTCGTTGGCTTTTGATAATAACACTTTACTCTGTGCTTTGCTTGAAGGTGCCATATCAAGCACATCCCAACTCGCTCGGGTAACGCTTCCCCCTCCGGTATAAGTGATGCGTTGCAAATGACTGATGTTAAAATAACCAAGTGGATTAACATTGCCCGTACGCACAAAGGTAATAGCGGTGCTGGTGCCAGAAACAGACTGCAAAAGTTGGCCGCTGTTGTTGCGGACAGGCCTGTCAATCATTTGACTGATATCCAGGCGGATCATCGCAGTTGCTAATTCTAATTGATTCATTGCTGCAATATGTTCATTGAGTATTTTTTTATCTAAAAAAATACGCCGCAGCGCGACTGTGGCAATCATCGCCATAATTGAAAAAACAAAGAGTGCGATAAGGATTTCAATCAGTGTAAAGCCTCGCACTCTTTCTTTCATTGACTTGTAACCATTGTTTTTATACTCATATGTGTTGAGTATATTTTTTAACCGGCTGAAGATGCTGCTGCAATCAGAATATTCGCTGTAAAGGTTCCGGTAATAGTGGCCGTAGCCCACGATACCCCTCCATTTGTGCTAATCACCAACAACACAGCGTTTCCACCAGACAGCTTCCTACCGCCTCCGATACATATCGCGCTAGAGCCATTGCCAGTACAACTTGCTCCAGCAATAAAGCCAGTTGTAGGCCCTCCTGTTATGCTCTTGAGTGACCAGCTAGCGGTAGAGTTAGTACTAACCGCAAGAAGAGGAGGCGAACCTACACTGTCGCCTCCCAGAGCGCACACGACGGTCGCGCCGCTGCCGCTGCAGGCTGCTGTTTCAAAAAAGCCTGAGGTAAGACCTGAAATAGTTTGCATCGCCCAAGTCGCCCCACCATCCGTGCTTTTAGCTACAATAGGCACATTTGCGTTTGAATTTTGTCCATCTGCTACGCAAACTTGATCAGCACAGCTTACCGCCAGAAAATTACCCGTTGCTGGAGCGCCTGTAATAGTTTTTACTGACCAGGTTGCACCACCATCAGTCGTGGCGGCAAGAAGAGGTGCCGTGCCCGCTTGACCTGCCGCTATGCACGTGTTTCCTGAGCAGCTTGCTGCATCAAATATTCCTGTGGCAGGCGCACCTGAAATACTTTGCACGCTCCAGGTTGTTCCTCCATTAGTGCTTTGATCGATCAAGGGAGCGTGGGTCGAGCTACTGCCAACTGCAATACAATCACCTGCTGCATTATTCCCACTACAGGCCGATCCTCCGAACGAGCCACCTGCGGTCGCACCAGAAACTGATTTCAGGCCCCAGGTAACCCCTCCATCCGTACTAACAGCCAAAGGAGGAAAATCAGTTCCGGTGTTAGAAAAGCCAGCCGCAAGACAAACTGTTTGAGAGCCTGTGCCACTACAAGCAGTAGTTTGGTAACCGCCTGTTGTTGGAAGGCCTGTAATGACTGGTGTAGTCCAAGTAACCCCACCATTGGTGCTGACGGACACGAGAGGCTTACCGCCACCAGCTCCCCCAACACCCGCTATTGTACAAACACTGGTAGATCCCAATCCTGTGCAGGAAGCTGCGTTAAAAAGATCACCGCTTGGTAAACCACTGATAGAGGGAATCGTCCAGGTCGAACCCCCATCCGTACTTACTGTCAACAAATTTTGTCCTGTACTGACCAAAACCGGAATACTTGGCATGGTCACAGTTAATGGTGTTGAAGCTGAAATTAACCCGAGAGACGCTTGAATTGAAGTGCTTCCTGCCGATACAGTCGTGGCAACACCTGTAGCCGCGATAGTTGCCACAGAGGGCATCGAAGAAATCCAGGAAACCTGATTTGTGATATTCGCCATTGAGCCATCTGAATAATTGCCTGTTGCTGTATACATCACCATATTGGGAACAATTGCGGTTGCATTTTGCGGGGTAAGCACAATAGAAACGAGGTTCGGATTACTGACTGTTACTGGTGTAGAAGGCGAACTAACAATCAACCCGCTCGTTGCTGTAATGGTGGTGCTGCCCACTGTCACTCCTGTTGCTAAACCAGCATTCATTCCTGATGCAACAATGGAGAGAATACCAGGACTATTAGATGCCCAAGTAACCGAGTTGGTAATATCGGCAGTCGACAAGTCTGAATAGTGCCCTGTTGCCAGAAATTGGAACGTAGTTCCAGCAGGGATACCGCCCACTGGCGCTGATGAAACAGTAATAGACAGAAGTATTGCTGAGGTAACATTCAGCGTAACTAAGTTGCTTGTAATAGCAAGATAGCTTGCACTGATGGTTGTTGAGCCTGTACTCAAAGCCTGTGCCAAACCAGAAGCAGAAATAGTAGCAGTGGCAGTATTGCTTGAGCTCCATGCAACCGTGTTGGTAATGTCTGCCGTTGAAGAATCAGAATAGGTTCCAATAGCGGTAAATTGCTGCGACCCGCCACTGGGTAACGATACTGTTCCTGAAGGAGTGATAGCAATCGAGACCAATGTTGCCGGATTCACTGTCAGCGATGCCGTATTGCTCGTAATCAAGCCCATCGTGGCTGTAATATTAGTTGTTCCCGCTAACACACCCGTGGCCACGCCAGTAGATGAAATAGTCGCTTTAGTCGAGTCCGAAGAGTTCCAGTTCACGGAGTTCGTAATATTCGAAGAAGTTCCATTTGAATAAAAACCAGTCGCCGTATATGGCTGTGTTGCAGCAATGGCAATTGATGTTGAAATTGGCACAATCTGGATTGAGAGCAATGTAATTGGTTGAATTGTCAAAGTAACGGGTGTGCTGGTTATGCCATTGAGAGAGGCGGTTATGGTGGTCGCTCCTGCGCTGACGGCAGTAGCCATGCCAGAGGCATTGATAGTTGCTTTACTCGTATCTGAAGAAACCCAGGTAACTGATGAAGTGATATCGCTAGTAGTACCATCAGAAAAATAACCTGTCGCGGTATACTGCAGCATACTGTTAGTGGCAATACTGGCAGCAGGAGGAGAGACCGTAATGGCAGTCAAGGTCGAATTAACCGATATCAGATTGAGAGGGTAGTTTGTACCAGCACAAGTGATTCCACCAGGAAAACAAACTGACAGATGATTGTGTGGGTTTGGGTTTTGTGCACTAATAGACCCAGATATGGTTAAATTGAGAATACAAGTATCGCCCGCGCTACCAAAAGGAGCAAGATTAAAATGATCGGCGCACCCTCCTGGAGCCATTTCTGTATTTGGCGGTAAATACTTTACAAAATTGTCATTACGAATTTCATTCGTATTATTTTGAACAAAGTAGGAGGCGAATGCAGTACTGTTTTTTACAACTACCGCGGGAAGCACCCCATTTGGCGTAATATTGAACGGAAGTGCGTAACTTTGAGTACATAAAAAAAGTGCCATCAACGCACAAATAAAACCCGCAAGAAATCTACTTTTGCTCATAATTTTCTTCCTTGTAAACTCGGCCGTCAAATCTAGCAGAAAATCAATGACAAGACAAGAAACGAGCAAAATTCGGGAAACGGTTCACCATACCGTATCAACAAATTTTTACTCACAGAGCCGCTTTTTTGCACAGGATAGTTCCAAAAAATTTAAGTATGACTCTATCCATCGCGCTAATCATCCTACTTTGACGTTATGTGCAGAAGAGGGATTAACACTCACCAAAGACAGCCCAATTGTGCGGGATGAGGGTAAATATATCGCCTTTGATCTAGCCTATCCTTCAGCATATACAAAAGATCATAGCCTTCGACCAAATTTACAAATTGAATTTATGATGAATGAATCCAAACTTGCCACAGAATATCAGTCTGTCACTACCTTAGTTCGTCAAATTTTAGGAGATCGCGTGCAGCATATTGAAAAATCCATAGAATGTGTTTCTGTGAACGAAACAGCTGCAGAAAAATGGGTTGCATTAACCCGTCGTGTTGCTAATTTGATGCGAAAACCTGATCTTTTTCTTGATCCTACATTAGTACGTCATATTTATGATCTGTATTGTATTGAGAACAAGCAAACAATTGGTAATGATGTTTATATGCTTATTAGTAACTTGATAAAAGAAGATATAAACAAATATAAAAATCAAAATGCTGATTATGCAAAAAATCCGATTAATGAAATTAAAAATGCTCTTTCTTTCTTGTCAGAAAGCAAAGAATGGGAAAAAAACTGGAATGTTTTTATAAAAGACATGGTCTATACCCGAAGCGTTTCATATTTAGGGGTTTATGACGCCGCTATTTTTCGTCATATGAAACGATTAAAACCAGCAAGTTATTCATATTGTGCAGTTTTA
>JABEVJ010000319.1 GCA_013043985.1 Legionellales bacterium
AAAACAAGCAATAGTTACTCATATTGTGAAGTTTTTATAATATTACTCTGGCGTAAAAGAACAAGTCAGAAATTAGCATTTTGAAGTATCTTGGGTATACATCATCTTGCTTAGAAAGAAAACTGTAAAAGTTTTCGTTACGGTTTGGGGTTAGAGATAACATTTTCAAGCAAATTCTGTTAAAAAAGACGTATTTTGTCACGTTTTTTCTTTGGATGTGAAATGTTGTACAAAGAGGTCACTGTTTTCTACTAAGACATAATGCAGGTAAAACAGATTATACCCTTAAAAAAGCAATGTGCTAAGAATATTCATCAGGTCTCTAGAATCATATGCCGTGGGAACACCCATCACCTCTATTGATTCTCGATACCAGGGGAAATTGGCATGACTCCCTCCTAAGAAAGCAATAACAGGCATCCCCGCAGCAAGCGCTGCCTCAATTCCAGCCACGCTGTCTTCAATAACAATACAGTGACTACTCTCATATCCTTTATTTTTTGCAGCTAGCAAAAATAAATCCGGCGCAGGTTTTCCGTTTTTAACCTGCGATGCCGAAAAAATACTGCTATCATCAAAAAAGTGGTATTGCTTCGTCATTTTTAAAGACAAGATAACATGGTCGCGTGAACTGCTACTTGCTACACATTTATCAATCCCGCTTAGTAAAGAGCTTGACAATACAGAAAGCATCAAAGGTTTTAACTCTTTTCTGAACGCTTCAATAATTGCTTGATTGACTAAATCTGCAAAATAAGGTGGTAAGCGTATACCCGTTTGCTCTAAAATTTCGTCATGCACTGTTTTTGTATTTTTCCCAGTAAATCGCTTGATGCTTTCCTCTGTTGAAATCAAATACCCATGGTTTGTCAACATCTCTGCGTCAATTCGGTTAGCAATTATCTCACTATCGACCAAAACCCCATCGCAATCAAAAATAATTAATTTATTCATTTTCTTGCTTGTTAGTAGTTGTGACAAGGCAATCCATGATTTCAGCTATGTGATTTTTCAGGATGGAATGGTGTCCTTCATCAGGCAGTATTTTTAATGTGACTTGGGAGATCAGGTTTGCGTAAATTTGTGCATGGGACAGCGGTGCCTGGATATCCAGCGAACCGTGCCACACGGTGATAGGACAGGTGATTTTTTCCAGCTCAAATCCCCATGGTTTAAAAAGTAGCTTCATTTCTTGAGCCAGCCCTTTTTTGCCTTGCCGAAAAGCTTCGAGAGTACCACTTATTAATTTGGCGCGATAATCGGAGTCATTGAATACGGCTTGATCGAGAGTGGGCAGTTGTTTGAGCATTTGTTGCATCATCTTGCCATCAGGTTTTTTCAACATCCTTTGGGTCATTGTCAGCATCGGTGTGATTAAGCAAGGAAAAGTCTTAATGAGGCCATTAACCAACCTACGGCTCATTGGCATACCAATGTTAGCCTCGAGATTATCCAAGGGTGCCATACCAGAAACAATTGCCACACCTTTTAATCGCTGAGGAATTTGATAAGCACAGGCAGCAGCAAACGGGGTACCACCTGAATGTCCAATGATCGAAAAGGTGTCAATATTTAAAACATTGGCAAAACAAACAATATCATCAACCCATGAGAGCAATGTTCGATTGGGCTCAGGTGTTGAAAGTCCCATTCCTGGGCGATCAATACCGATTAAACGATAGTGCCCTGCCTGCGCGATTTGATCAAAAGGAGCTGCTTCAAATCGACTGCCTGGAAACCCATGAAAATAAAAAATAGGCTCCCCCATTAAATCACCATACTCACTGTAGCCAAGCAAACGGCCATCAGGCAAAGTAATTATTTTTGATACGAGCTGGTTCAAGATACAATTTTTCCTATTTCGGGTTTGGCATTACTAAAAAACAAGTCTCAATTTAAGCATATTGTCGGATAAAATGCTCCAGAAGTCAATGACATAATTTTGCTGACAATGCGGATGCTGTAGCTCAATATACGAACAGGCGAGTTGATTTGATCGTTTCCGCACATAGATAAGATTCGTTGCTCTTCTCACCGAAAGAGCAGCTTCTTTGCCTTTTTTAATCTTCTCTAAGAAATCACACAAGTATTATCACTATGAGATTGTACTTGATTGAACAATGCTAATCCGATCTCCAAAACAATGCATACCGTTAGTTGATATCACTGCCAAAGGACACTCCATTCCTTAAATAAGGCATTATCAGGTAAGCTGACGACCTCTTATTTAATCAGCAGAGCCATAAGCGGAACAAATGCTTTACTCTATAAAATATACATGTCAAAATATTATCAACATTAAGCACAATAAGGAAAAATATGCTCTACCTTGAAAAGCGGCACGAAACACTATCCGATGAGCCATGGTCAGAGATAAAGGCATCAGCAACTATTGATACCATTGTTCAACAATGTTTAGCTTTATTTCAAGCTGATAATTTATGGCCATTACATCCTGATCTTATAGAAAATTACGACTTGAAACAAACTCCAACCAGTTTATGGCATGGTACCGCTGGTACAATTTGGGCGTTAACACAGCTACATTTAACCAATAACAATCTGCCTTCTGTCAATTTTGAACCTTATCTAGATTTACTCATTAACCGTCAATCTGAATGGCTCTCACAAATTGATGCATCATTAAAGATTGATCCAGCCACCCCTGGTTATTTATTAGGTTATACTGGCGCATATATGGTGCAATGGAGAATCAAAAAAGATCCAAATATTTTAAACAAAATTGAGCAGCTTATTCAAACCAACATTAATAACCCCAATAATGAGTTAATGTGGGCTGCACCAGGGATGATGTTGGTCGCACTATTTTTACATAAAGATACTAAAGAAAAACGATGGCTTGATTTATATCATCAGGCGGCAATCTACATGCTAAGTATATACAAATACGATGAAAATATAGACAGCAAAATATGGACCCAATATATGTATGGATCTGAAGCAAAACATTTAGGCTTAGTACATGGCTTTGCAGGTAATGCCGTTGCACTATTAAAGGGTATACATTTATTTGAAGCAACACAGCAACGCAAAATAATAGACGATATTGAGCGTACTTTTATTAATACAGCCATTGTTGAAGATGAGCTAGCAAATTGGTTACCTTGTGTGGGTAAACCTCGTCCAGGTCGTGAAGATATGTTGGTTCACATTTGCCATGGCGCGCCAGGCATGGCCATTGGGTTAGCTGATTTATGGGAATTAGGTAGTAAAAAATCGCAAGCATTATTGCTTAAAGCTGGTAATTTAGTTTGGGCAGCAGGTCCATTGGAAAAGCCCTGGGGTTTATGTCATGGTACTGCTGGCAACGGTTACGTATTTTTAAAGCTATATGATTTAACCAAAGAAGAAATTTGGCTAACTAGAGCGCGTCAATTTGGGATGCACGCTATAAAACAATATGAACAAGCCGCTGAAAAATATGGAATGATTCGAACTGATGCGTGGTGTGGAGATCTGGGTTTAGCCTTGTTTTTACAAAGTTGTATTGCTCAAAACAGCGAGTTTCCAATGATTGATTATTTTTGAGAAAAACAAAGCCCCCTCGCAGGAGTTTTTTAATGAGGAGCAAAAACTGTTGCTTTAATGATGAGTTTCCTTGAAAGTAAATTTTCTTTGTCTGAAGACGCTATTTATTTTTTAGAGAGTTAAAAATTCTTTAAAAGTTTTTTCTTGATATAAATGACTATAGTTTTTCAACATAAAACTTTTAAAAAATCCTCTAAAAAAGCTGCTTTCAAACCTTTTATCCTCATATGTAGAGCGCAATTTTTTATATTCTGTCGTAAGATGCTCAGAACAATAATGCCACCACTCGCCCATTATTTTATTTAACTCGGCTTCTTTAAGGTTATTAATTATGTAATATAAATTTTCCGTCTTATATTGCTCATATTCTTTATCTAACTTATGTTTTTTATCTTTTTCTTCTTTTTGTTTTTGTTCTTCCTGGCGTTGAACTAGGAGTTGTTGAGACTTTAAATCTTCAGCTGTAAATGGGCGAACGTAATTTTCTTTAATTGCTTTAACTAAATATCCAGCTACCCCTTTAATTTTTCCATGATTAAACGCATTCGATGTCAAAACAAATGATATTTTTTCTTCAATATATTCTGCCGTAAATTCAGCCACTAAAGCTTCAGCTACCTTCTTTAAAATACCAAAATCATTTACCATCCTATGGACTAGCATTGCTTGTTCTGTATTGTTTTGATGTGCAGTTTGTTCTGATAGCTCATTACTTATAGGACTATTTGCTCCTAGGCGAATCTGTCTTGGTCTCTGTTGAATCGCAAATCTTATCTCACTTGCCTTTTGACCAATCCGCTTGATTTCAGGGGTAACTCGAATATCTGATAAAGAATTAACTTCCTCGACAGCCTTATCAAGCACTCGTCGCTTAAAATCGCGAAAAATTGAATATTCATCACTTTTTACTCCCATGAGTTTTCTAAAATCGTCTACAGAAAACCATTTTGTCATGGGCAAGTTTCTAAACCTTGCGCAATTTTCATATAACGCGAGTCCATAAGAAGAAGAAAATCTTGATTGAATTACTAAGTTAATCTGAGCATAAACAGATGGCAAATAAAGAAGCTTACGCATATGGTGGCTATACGCATATTCACATATGCCGTCTTTTATTTTTGCGCTTGCTAACGCTGCTGTAGCTCCCCAGTCCTCGCTTTTGGAATTATCATCAACTAAATTCCATTCAATAATGGTAGAAATCAAACCCATCAGCGCGTCTTTTAAAGCAGCATAATTATGACTATTAAAACCAAGAATTTTACATAAATCAGATATTTTTATTGTATGGACTTCCTTGATTGAGAGCTCCATATACGCATTATATAAAAGAACATTCACTAGCTTCCTTTGAAGTAAAGATAGATTATTTGTACAGTGCACGGTCGCAACATGCTTTTTCAAATCTTTACTTTTTTCTTGCTGCATCCTCATCCCCCTTCAAGAAAGCACATCTAGATGTGACATCCCATAGATGTCACATCTTATCCCATATTCGTCACACTTGAGTTCCTACAAACGTCACACTGCTCCCCACAAATGTCACATCCTCACCCATAAACGTCACACCTTTGCTCATAACTTGATGAAAAATAAGATATTTTTTATCATCAAACATAATAAACTTCTAATTAAACAAAAGACAACAACACAGAGTTGTTGCATTTCGTTCTCTATACCTTTAGCTTTCTAGTATTACCCTACTCTTCCCATAAACGTCACACATGAGAAGAAGTATTAAAAATACTTAGTTCAATTTTCTTAAAACCGTTAAGTTAAAAAAATCCCGGTGACCGGGATTTTAATCATTAACCGTTCTACCTAGTAAGCGCTGCATAATGCTCGCCCTAATGATTTTGCTTTTCACACCTTCCATTAAAGGAAAATCTTTTCGTATAAAAATCACAGCTTCATCTATTTTTTGTAAAGTTTGAATAGGCAATCGAATTGACAAAGTATCATTTAATGTGTCCATCGAATCAGCTAAATCAACTAAGGTGGGATAATCAGAAAGATTAAAAAACACTTCAATTGCTTCTAATATCCATCTGCTTTTGCCACGCATACCATAACCATCTTCTACGACTTTTTGTAGGAGACTATAATGAAGATTTTTTGGTAACTTTAGTGAAGTAGTTTTCAGTTGCATATGTATACCCTTATTGCACTTCGATAATTTCTATTAATTTTTTAAATGCTTTTATTGCGTCTTTTGTATTTCCCCATAACACATCAGAAAACAGGACTTTATGGTGTGTATAACGAGGTAAGTTAATAACACCTTCAACAATTGTCTGTATTGTGACTGGCTCAGAAATTTTGCCTAAATTGATTTGCTTTTTTAAAGTCGGAATATTTGAAGTATGATTTTCGTTATTTTTAACAGCAACTAAAAATTTACGTAAATTGACTAAGCTAATACCATTGCTGCACATAGCAATGGCTTTCTTTCTATACTCAGCGTTTTTACAACTAGCGATTAAGTAGGCTTTATCTAAACTATTAATAATGCCTTCTTTAATTGCGTCCAAAATATCTTGATCCGCATCAATTAATGACAAATAACAAAGCGATTGTGAGTTAGACAATCCGATTATATTACCTAATAAATCAGCGGTAATTTTTTTATTAGGCTCTTTTCTTAAAAATTCATTGATAACCTCGCGTATATTTTCAAGACGCTCAGCAAGTGATAGATCTTCTCTCGCATTATTCTCAAACCACTGAACTAATTTTAATTCAAAAGTATCTGGTCTTGTTTGAAAAACACGTGCCTCAATCATCTCTTTATCCGCAATCAAGGAGGCTAAAAATCTTCTTTCACCCGCAACTATGATATAGTTTTGATCTTGTTTTATTACGATTATAGGGTTAATCAGCCCACTAATCTTTATACTGTTTGCTAAATCTTGTAAGTTAAATAAATCTTCATTTTTTCTTTTAAATAAAGGATCTAATTCTGCAATTCCATATTTCACATCTTCGGGAGTTAACGCTAAATCACGTGGATTTGTTGGATCTGCTTGTACTTGATGAAGCGGGATAGATATACTCCTGTATATCCCTTCATTATTTTCAACTGCTTTTATAAGTTCAGAAAACCCCTGTTGAAGTTCTGATGATACTCCAAATTTTTTTACTCTACTCATGCAAAAACCCTCTCGGCAATAAACTCACAAGCCGCTAAAGCTTCAATTCGCGCTTGACTCACAATAGGTAAATCAAAAATAGACTTAGGATTAGCTGCCGCACTATCTGCTTCTGCAAAAATTATTCTATTGTGAATTTTGGTTGAAAGTAGGTACTTATTTACACTTTCATTTTTTTGTAGATCATCATAATTATCTCTGTGAAGAGTAGTTCTAGGATCAAATTTATTAGGAAGAATACCAATTAAATTTATTTGATTTCCAACTTCACGGGTTAATGATTCTTGCATCCAAAGCTGCAACATACCAAAAATCCCGTTTATCGGTTGTATTTCCATAACAGAGGGAATAATAATATGAGAAGCTGCTTTAATAGCGCTGACAGTAAGAGGTCCTTTAGATGGGGCTGTATCTATAACAACCAAATCATACTCTTGTTTAACTTCAGATAATGATAAAAATTCTTTTAATCTAGTGTGGATTTTTTCGGTAACTTCATTTCTTCTTACTTGCTCAGCAATAATTAATCTGTAAGCATGTGCGGGAGCTATATGAAGAGTGCTAATAAATGTTGGATAAGGAATTACTCCGCCACCAAAAAAGATATCTGCTATTGAACTTCTTCCATCCCATTCTTGATCTTCATCACTAGTCGGATCAAAGTCTGGATGTAATGGAGGCAACCATCCTTGAGGATATAAAGGATCTGACTCCATTTTCAAATATCGTTGAGATGAGTTACATTGACTATCTAAATCAATATAAAGTACTCGATAACCAAGTACTTTGCTCGCATATTCGGCAAATAGCGCGCTTACTAAAGTTTTACCTACCCCGCCTTTATTATTCGCAGATACAAATACCTTCATATTATCCATCCCAAGACTGTTGTATTACGTTAATGCAAAAATTATAATACTGTTGTATTTGATAAATAGCAACCCTATGATTATTAAATTTTTAATTAATAATCATATCGCTTCTTAGATGTGACGTTTATGGGAAGATCATAAAAATAGCAATCCGTCTTTAAAGCGCTATCGACAAAAATTATAAAGGCAGAAAAAACGCAACAACCCTGTGTTGTTGTATTTTGTTTAATTAGAAGTTTGTTATGTTTGATGTTGAAAAACAACTTAATTTTCATTAAGTTATGAATAAAGATGTGACGTTTATGGGTGAGGATGTGACATTTATGGGAAAGGGTGCGACGTTTGTAGGAGCTTAAGTGTGACAAATATGGGATAAGATGTGACATCTATGGGATTGCATCAAAGCTTCTTGTTAATGCGTGCTTTTCTCTCTTGAATAGAGAGAGCATTGACAGGTAATGTCTTTGAAAAATTTATCGTAACTACTCAGGCCTCGCCAAGTGTGCTATAGTGTCACGCATATTAATAATGGGCAAAGAAGAAAAAAGGAATGGATTCACAGGGTACAGCCCTTGATTAATGTATCTCGGCTAGACCAACAATTCCTGCTAAATTAATCCGCTCCCAAAATTGTTCAAAACGACCTGGCGTACAAACCA
>JABEVJ010000320.1 GCA_013043985.1 Legionellales bacterium
CTTAATTACGTGATAGTAGCTAACCTATTAAAATTTAACGTTTTTTTCTCAATTTATGTGTCGATACCTCAGACTATATACCCGAAGCGTTTCATATTTCGGGATTTTTGACGCCGCTATTTTTCGTCATATGAAACGCTTCGGATATATTACATTGAAAGCAATTTTTTTGCCAAATCATCGTTCATATTTTCAAATCCTTGTTTCACATTTTCTCTTAATTTTTTTGCGACAATTGGAACCAGTAGCCCAGTGAAAATTTCACCCTGCGTAAATAAAGTTTTTTCATCGGATATCTTTGTCAATTGAAAATAATGCTCACCTCTAAACAATATCGGCATAATAAATACACCTACCCAGCGAAACTCACATAACTCATTCACTTTTGTTAAATGAGGCTTAAATTGAGCTGCTTTTTGACCTGGTGGCTTAATCTGAACAATCAGTTTTTCCCCTTCAGCCAGTTTACCCGAAATATTTGGGATCAAACTATTCCAGTCGTTATAATCACTAAAATTGACAAGTACCTTCCAAGTGTCTTCAAGCGTTGCTTCAATCACTTTTTCAGTTTTTATTTCTAACATAATCTGCTTTTCCTTTTTTGCAAAACAATTACTACTCACTCTGAAGCTTTAAATCCGCTTAAGTGAGACGCTTCGGGTATATTTATGCTCTCTAGGGGACAAAAAATGGAAAAACCTCGGCGTCATTGCGAGCGCAGCGAAGCAATCCAGCAGAAAGAGCGTAAAATCATCATCTCGACACTTATGACTACTCTGGATTGCTTCGCTGCGTTCGCAATGACGAGCGTTGAACGCAGTTTGATGCAATTTTTCAATTTTTGTCCCCTACAGAGATACTTATGTGTGTTGAGTGTACACTAATCCCGCATTAGTGAGATATTTCTGGTACACTACTCCCATACTGTTGAAGATCGCGCACTTCGTTAAATCTGCTGTATCGTTACATTGTGACCAGAGGTATAAGTTTTCAGGCATATACAAATCACTTGGTGAATTGGTTAAATAAGCACTCACAATCGTTGGTAATAAAGTGGCATGAAAGCTTGCTTTATCACCAAGTTGAAGTGGAAACGGTAAATTAGATACAATCTTAGTAAATGTGTATTTTTTTGACAATTCCGTACGATATTGATCATATTGTGGTAAAACAAAGGTTGAGGGTTGATGGTCACCAAAAATAACTAATACAAAGGGTCGATTAGTTTGTCGAGAAATATCCTGTAGATGTTTTAATACTTTATTATATGCCCGTGTAGTTCCTGCCTCTCTCCTTAAATATTCATTCAAGCTGCAATTATCAGCATCTATAGCGTGTGCTTTAAACGAATTTTTGTATTGTGTATGATCAGCAAAATGAACACATCGATGAGGTGAATGATTTTCTAAAAAAACAATATAGTCAAAAAAAGGTGGTTTTGCTTTATCCATATAGGGTAAAACAGCATCAATCATTTTTTCATCAGAAAAAATACTCCAGTATTTAGTTAAGTTTAACTGATTTACATCAAGAAAATTTTGAAAACCAAATGCTTCATAAGACGCTCTGCTATTTACAAAAGCTCCATCTGTTGGACAAAAAGCCTCAGATGAATAACCTTTCTGTCCAAGATATTTTGCAAAAGAAAATTTAAGGTTTGGTGCCAAAAATTGCGATACATAGTATCCAAAAAAAGGAAAATACCGAGTATCAATCCCCGTGTTTGTTTCAAACTCAGAAATATCAGTTCCACCTCCAATTGGCGTCACATTCAACAAATTCACTCGCTGAGCGTTGTTTTTTGCTTGAAATAATACAGAAGTATCTGCTCTATTCAAGTGAAATACCTTATTTGGATCAAAGGTTGACTCAGCCAATATAAATACAATGTTTGGTTTTAGTGACGATAATTTACGCATTGGAACCATATACTGACTGTTTATTTCATCGATATTTTTATCGGGAATCATTTGACTATTTTTATTATTTTTACTTTTTTGATTCTGGCTTAATGAGAAAATTGAGTTGAGATAAGCTAGTTGACTTAAGATATCCATTTTTGGGGATTGATCCTTACTCGTAAAAAAAATATTAAATGGGCGACTTACATATAACGCGGTCAAATGCTTACCATAAATATTGAAAGGAATCGTAAAGAGAGCCATGCAGATGAAAAACAAACTAAGCTGAAAGAAGCCTCTTAACAAGTATATCACGGTGGTTTTTAATCTACTTGTTATTAATATATATAAAAAATAGCTCATTAGAATGGTTAGCAGTGTGATAGAAGCAATATAGATAGAGGAATCAAAGCCCAAGGCATTAAAAAGACCCTGTGGATTTTTTAGAAAAATCTTGATATCCAATATTGTTAAAGGGAGTTTCAATATTAAAATTTTTTCTACGTTAATGGCATAAAGTAAATAGCCAACGCCTGCTAATCCCAAAATAACCCAATGCCAGTATCTTTTATTCACTCCGAGTAAAGAAAATAACACTAAGCATGACCATATATCTAATCCCGGTTTATTCAGGAAAGCAAAAAAATAATCTCCCTCTGCCCAGCTCCACATCATAAGTATCAAAAAATAGAGAACAAATACATTAGGTAAATATTTTTCAAGTAATGGGTTTATTTTTAGAAACTTCATAGCCATCGAGTAAACTCTCAACTAAGC
>JABEVJ010000321.1 GCA_013043985.1 Legionellales bacterium
ACTTCACAATATGAGTAACTATTGCTCGTTTTTATAATATTACCTGACATAAAATAACCGCGTCATAAACTTAGCATTTTGAAGTATCTTGGGTATATACCTTGCTTTTTACTGCTTTCCAATCGTGAGCAAATCAGAAAATCGAAAACGCATGTGCATTGAGACTAGGGTCTGTTGACAATGTTGCATTTAACTGTTGACAACCATAGCCAAATTCTCTAGAATGTCGTCTCTCGGCTGTTGGGCTTTTGACTCTTGTAGTGAGCTCGAATTCAGGGGCTATAGCTCAGCTGGGAGAGCGCTTGCATGGCATGCAAGAGGTCGGCGGTTCGATCCCGCCTAGCTCCACCAAATGTTTCTTATTTCTTACTAGGTCCCCATCGTCTAGAGGCCTAGGACATTGCCCTTTCACGGCAGTAACAGGGGTTCGAATCCCCTTGGGGACGCCATCATACGGCTTACGTTTTTTACGGCACAGCCATATTCAAGGATCATCATTTTTTAATTTTTGACACTAAATTTGAAATGGTTTTTTTTCACTATTTCCACTTGGGTTCTGTATCTCCAGCCGTACAACTCTCTATTTCCATTTCATTTGGAGTTAATTCACGATTTTTGTTAAAAATGCAAATAAGAAATTTCATGAATTGTATTTTAAATCAAAATTAGTGCGGGCATCATAAATAATCTCCCAATTATTTTCAACCCACATTTTTAGTTCCAGCATAATTTTGAAAATACTTTCACCTAGTGGCGTAAGTTCATATTCAACTTTTGGCGGTATTTCAGGATAAAAATGACGGTTAATAAATCCATCGCGCTCTAAATATCGTAATGTGCGAGTCAACATTCTTTGTGATATACCATCAATATTTTTTAATAAAACGGAAAATCGGTGCTTTTTTTCTGGCGCTTTAGCAAGAGCAATAATCAATAATACACTCCATTTGTCGCCTAGCCTGTCTAAAAGTTCACGGGTTGGACATAATTTTTGTTTTTCTGTCATTGGCTTGGTTTGTTTCATTAGTTACCTCTTTGTTACTTACTGAGTTTAAAGTGCCTTCTTTTTTAATACTTAGTATTTATATATACTCTAGTATACATAAGTAACTTAGTTAATAACATAGGAAAAACAATGAAAGCAATACAAATAACGCATTATGGTGATAATCGCATGGTTAAAATGAATATCAATGCACTCAATCCGGTACCAAGTGACGAGCAAGTTTTAATAAGAATGCATGCTGCTGGTCTTAATCCTATCGATTGGAAAATCCGTGAAGGTTATTTGCAATCGAAATATCCGCTCGCTTTTCCGTTAACACTTGGAATGGATTTTTCAGGTACGATTGTTGAAATTGGAAAAAACGTAAAAAACTTCCAGATAGGCGATGAAGTGTATGGAATGAGTAATATTTTTAATGGTGGCACGGGTACGTTTGCAGATTTTTTTTCGGTGGATGCCAGTTTTTGTGCTCATAAACCCAGTAAACTTACCCATACAGAAGCAGCCGTTTATCCGATGGCTGGAATAAGTGCCTTACAAGCATTAACCCTCCATATCAATCAACATGAAGGAGGAAAAATTCTTATTCATGGTGGAGCGGGTGGTATAGGATCATTTGCAATTCAAATTGCCAAATATTTTGGATTATATGTAGCCACAACAGTCAGTGAAAAAAATCGACAATTTGTTGAAGACTTAGGGGCGGATGAGATGATCAATTATAAAGTGCAAAAATTTGAGCATTTGTTACATGGCTACGATTATGTGTTAGACACAGTTGGGGGATTAACCTATAAAAAATCATTTCAAGTGCTAAAAAAAGGAGGGATTATAGTTTCATTTCGTGAAGAGGCTGACATCGAGTTGATGAAACTCCACCAAGTTAATGCATTCATTGAGTTTACAGATGTCAACAGTACTTCATTGGCTAAACTAAGTGAGTTCATTAACAAAAATATAATCCATGCACATATTGACACAATATTTGCTTTTGAACAGACCCCGCAGGCAATTCAGCATCTTGAGTCTGGGCACCCACAGGGCAAGGTTGTTATTGAAAATTAAACGTATGCGTCTGTCACAAAAGGAGCTATTATGCTAGTAGAAAATAAAAAAGAAGAGTTGGCAGTCTTTGCCTTATCAATATCATTTATTGTTTTATATGGTTCAGGTTTTGTGGGTTCCAAGCTGGGTTTCCCTTATGCCAAACCATTGACATTTTTAGTGCTGCGTTTTGGTATTACCGCACTGCTTTTATTGTTGATTGCTTTTTTTGTCAAAGCAAAGTGGCCTAAAAGCTGGATGGAAACGGCACATATTGCAATTATCTCGTATTTTGTTTTCAATACGGCACTTAGCAATATGCAAATTGCAGGCATGTTACTTGCGAATTTACATTGGCTCCTTTTTTAAGCAATTGGATGACAATATCGGTATGTCCACCTCCCGACGCTGCCATCAGAGCTGTACGATTATCAGTTCCACGGTTAATATTGGGATCTGCCTCACTTTCAAGAAGTAGCTGCACCATCTCAGCATTACCTAGAAAGGCAGCGATAAATAAAGCAGTTTGTTTTTCAGAAGAAAGACTATTTACATCAACTCCATGAGAAATTAATAATTTTGCGCAAGGTAGTTGATCGGGGTGTTGTGCTGCAAAAAAAAGAGCAGACTCTCCAAAATGCGGATTTTTATTTAAATAACCATGCTCAATGAGAGTAGATAATGTTTTAATATCATTTGCTTTAACAGCATAATCAGCCAAAGTAAATCCATCAGATGTTTTTATATATAGTTCATTATGTTCTATTCTGTTATCAAGCAAAGTCGCACAAAATTTTTTTAATTGACGATAATAATCAATATCATTATCTAAAATATCGTTATCATAAACATTAAATATTAAACCCCATGCATTACCTATGGGTTGATTTCGTAATGAGGATTTTAAAGCGATGGTTAAGTTTTGTATATTATCAATATACCGTTCACCGATTGCCGAGTTACTATCATAAATCAGATACCCAACATCATCATTTTTAATTACGCCTACGACATGTAACATATTTGATATCATAAAGAGTTTATTTTTAACCAAAATAGATTCCAAAAAATTTGATACTTCATGCGTATTAAAAATAAAGCCGAATGAAAAATGATTGTTTAATTATTCATAACCATCGATATCTGCCCAGTTTAGTTTTTTCAAGTCATTGTTATTAATGCTTTTAAAAGAAAAACGATTATCACCATGTGCTTTTATCATTGTTCTTATAATTCTTCTTAATGCAGCTAAAACATCGTAGCCTATTTGCGAAATATTACCGGATAGATTATCTGCATTGGATATGATTTCTAAATCACTGTACAAAAGATCTGATTTTTGTTGTATTTGTAATTTTAATAAACCCCACACCAGTGTTGAGCCGACACAATAACCTTCGAGGCAGCAAGACTCAAATTGAGAAAAAATTTTGGAATTTTTACCATGTGTTTGCAAAAATATCTTAATTTGCGATATTATTCTATTCATCCCGATAGGAGGTTTCGCACCTTTATTTTTTAAGATATTTATAGTTTCAAAGTAATGTTCGGGATAGTAATAAGCTATTGATAACGCCGTATTACTATTCTCATCAATAAAATTTATATTTGCTGATCGAGAAAGCAGTAATTCCAATACTTCAGAATTATAATTTAAAGTCGCGGCGAATAAGGCTGTTCGATGAAACTCAGCGGGTGAAGGCTGATCGATATCACACTGAGCATCCAATAATAGAGTGACTACATTAAGATGATTTTGCTTGCTAGCTGCATATAATGGTGATATTCCTAAACTTAATTCATCAGGATTAACACCTGTTTTCATTAATAAATCGACTATTTTGTCTCGTCCATTAAAGGCAGCAGTGTATAAAATAATTTCACCTTTAGCATTGGTTGTTTCTAATGAAGCTCCTTTTGCCAGCAATTTCTGGAAGCTAATATGATCACCAAGGAATGCAGCATACCATAGAGGCGTCATTCCTTCGCAAGAACCATCAATATTGGTGACATACGCTAATAGCGCATCAATAACATAATGCCTTTTTTTCGCAATCGCGTACATGAGAGGGGTTAAACCTTTACTGCCTTCAACATTAACAATATCAGAATGAGGATTTTTCAATAGTTGTTGTAAAATGGTGGTGTATTCAGGAAAATCAATATCGTTAATTTCAATAAAGCTATATAATTCTTTTAATAATGCTTCCTCACTGAGAGGTTGAAGTGATGGCATGTACAGTTCAGTGCCTAAAAAGGATGTATTTAATATTTGTTGTAATTCTAAAGGCAACTGCTTAATAAGCTGAATTAACGCGCTATTCTCGTATTCAGTTTGCAGTACGGTATAGCCTCTATTTCGTTATTTGAGAAAATTGGAATACACAGTTTTTGTGAGTGTCATGAATGATAGAAACTGAGGGAATTTCGATGTTGCTAGACGCAGCAAAGGAGGGGTGATATTGAAAATCAGGTAAGGATTTTGTTATAGATTCAATATAATCAAGCGAAATTGGTTGATATAATTTTATTTTTTTCATTTTCGTTCTCGAATGTCTCAGGTAACTTATCATTTTCTTGCCGCACATATTATATACAAAAAAGGCAGGTACGACACCTGTCATTTTTTGACAGGTGTCGTCTTCAATTATTGATTTATACCCAAGCGTTTACTTACGACTTTGTGAGCATATTTCGGGTATATAGTCTCCGCGATTGAGATCGCGAGTTTCTAAAATATTTTTGTGCGCTCGATGTCATTCCGTACGAAAGCCGCGTGCGTAGGTGATAGAGTAAAC
>JABEVJ010000322.1 GCA_013043985.1 Legionellales bacterium
TGGTTTGTACGCCAGGTCGTTTTGAACAATTTTGGGAGCGGATTAATTTAGCAGGAATTGTTGGTCTAGCCGAGATACATTAATCAAGGGCTGTACCCCGCTTTTTCTATATCTGTGGGAAATGTTTTCAAACAAATAAATAAGGTATAAGCATCTTCAATGGCCAAATTCGCTCCTTGGCCTAGAATAGGAGCAATGGCATGTGCTGCATCGCCGATTATCACTGTCCTTCCATGAGCGTAGCGTGAAAGTGGTGATAGATGATAAATGGGTAAATTAAAATTACGGCTATTTGTTGGGGCAGCAATAATCTGTTTAACCGTGTCATTATTCCAATCTTGGCAAAGTGCTTCTATCTGTTTCCACCCAGCTGCTTTGTTCAGTTCATTTTCTGCCATTTTAATAGGGAGATACCACATAAATTTGTTATCATTCAAGGGCCAAACAATACAAACTTTGTTGACACCTAATATAGTTGTCACCCTATCCGTAGGTAATGCAGGCACATCGTGTTGACTAATAATGCCTCCCCACCAACAATACCCTGTATAATTTGAATAACTATTTTCTTTGATAAACCCTCTCACAATCGATCGAACGCCATCTGCTCCAACCACTATATCCGCACTGTCCACTGTGCCATCTGAAAATAAAAGTTTAATCTCATGTTCTTCATGACATATATCAATACATTCTTTTGCTAGCACCAAGCTTTTATTCTCTAATTCATTTGCAAAAGTCATTTGTAAAAAACTACGATCAATCGGGAACACCGTACCACCCAAACGTTGTGATACGGGTTCACAGGATTGATGAAAAACAACTTCACCATCTGTGCCAATAATTTGACTGTCATTAACCTTGATATAATGTGATTGAATTAAATGACCCAGGCCTAGCCATTGTAAATAGCGCTGACCATTTGGCCACAGCAAAATGCCGCCACCAATATCGTGCAGTTTTGAAGCTTTTTCATAAATTTTAACCTTCATGCCTGCTTTTTGGCAGGCTAATCCAAGTGTTAAACCACCTATGCCTGCACCGATAATCGCTATTTTTGCTGCTTTTGTCATCGCTTATTTCCTATACACTTGTTTCGTTAACTGCAATTGCTTGTTTCAAGATTTAAAAAGTTATACAAACGTTACTCCATCAGTTATCCACAGAAATTGTGGATAACTTTTAATATTTAGCGCAATTTTCAAGTCAGTCCTGCATCTTTACGAATAACCTCATAAATCGCGCACCAGTCTTTATCTTGCAGTTCTTCTTCTGCTTTTTTGGAATCAAATCGGGATCGAACCAAATTAGCTATACCAGGATCAACACCAAGTTTATTAAATGCTTCTTGAAATAAATTGACATCTTTTTTCCCACCTGCAAAGCTGAAATTGACTTCATCAAAACCACGGTCATGTATTTTATCAATGTATAATTTAAAAGAAGGATGACCATAAATTTGGTGCATTGCTGTTTGAATAATCGCTGTATCTAATCCGCTTTTTTCAGCAAAAACATAAAGCTCACTAAAAAGCTCAATAGCTGTAATTAAACTGTAGTTCATGGCAATTTTCATTACGTTTGCAGCATGTATTTCATCGCCTAATGAAATAATATCTTTTGAAAAACTAGATAATAATAGTGTTATTTTTTTAATCGCTGTTGGGTCGCCAGAACAAAATGCCGTTAACATTCCCTTCTCTGCAACTTTTGGGACTCCCAACACCGCAGCTGAAACATATTGACATCCATATTCTTGATGTTTTTTTTCTAATTTCTTTGCTGTATCGGGCTGAATAGTGGCCAAACTGACATGAATTAACCCGGGTACAGCTGACTTTAATAGTTCTGAAGACACCTCTTCAACTGCTTTATCATCTAATAAGGATGTGAGTACGATATCATTTAAGTGAATCGCCTCTGTGATGGAATTAGCAGGTATCGCTCCTAATTTTGTTAATGGCTCCATTTTCGACTGAGTGCGATTATAAATTGTCACTTCATGACCAGCAATGATTAATCTGTTCACCATCGCTGTACCCATTTTTCCTAATCCAATAAAAGCTAATCTCATTTTTTTCATCCATATAACATAATTGTCGATATAACATACTTGCCATCGGCATTGTGCCCCCCGACTTTTCTACCAATAAAAGGGCAATTCTTAATCATATCCGTTATTACTCGTGATTAAACTGTTTGGATTATACCCTCATTTTATATTCAAATGAAACAGAATGATTGATCCATTAAATGCTTTTTATCCTTATTTATTTGATTTTTTTCTGAATACACTTTTTTCTAGAAAAAGTGTTAACAACGTCGCAAAACGAATATTTATCTTAAAATAGCACCCATGATCTTCATTTATTCTTTAGTTCGGCATTTTTATAAAAAATGTATTGCAAAGCCGAACAATTCGCGGTATTGTTTTTGAGAATACTCTTTATGGATAAAACGTCATGACTTCAGCTTTAACTCAGTACGGTGTAGATGATCTTCAGATTATACTTGGTGCTTTCAGTGATCTTGGTACAGATATACTTTCAGGTGTGGTTACAGAACATATCAAAGCCGTCAATAAAAAGGAACTTAGAAAGTTCAAAATGAAAGAAGCTTGTGAAATGACAGAGAGATCAGATGCGTTCTTGAGAAAATTAGAACAAGCTGATCCTTCTTTTGAACCAGAAAAAATAAATGGAATTCGGTATTATACTCTTGAATTGATCAATCGCATCAGAGATAAAGCGGGAACACGGTACAAACGCCCTGCAGGCTCAGATCCGATTATTATTGCAATTTCGCACTTTAAGGGTGGCGTTGGAAAGTCCACCACAACTAAAGCAATGGCTGATAAGTTTGCACTTTCTGGCTTGAGAGTACTTGGAATTGGAATGGATGGTCAAGGTACGGATGCATTGTATTATGGATTTATTCCTGATCTTGATATCTCACCAGAAGAAACGATTCGTTCCGCATTGCTTAATGATCCTTCATCAATTAAAAAATTGATTAAAAATACCTATTTCAATGGCATTGATATTATTCCAGGCAACCTAACGCTCACACAAGTTGAAATTAAGCTAACTGACTATAAAGACCAAATTAATCAAGTTAAAAAGTTGGGCTTCCCCGATGAGCGTCTAGCAAATGCTTTAAAGTTTATAAAAGATGATTATGACGTGATATTACTTGATTGCGGTCCAAATTTAAACATCTTAACCTTAAATGCCATTAATGCATGTAACGCTTTGTTGATACCCGTGCCTCCTGCGCTACCTGATTTAGCCTCGTTTTGTACCTATTGTAAAACACTTCGTGAACATCTTGAATTTTCAGGAAAAACCAAAACGCTTGAGTTTTTTCGAGTATTGGTAACTAAACATCCCAAGAATAAACCCTCTGAAAATATTTTAAAATTAATGCTAAAAGAATTTGGCTCTTATGTCATGCAGAAACATATTGTATATTCTGCTGAAATAGAACGTGCTGCCGCTAACTTTTGTTCTCTATATGAATTACCCTCAAGTTCACAAAAGACCTATCAAAGAGGATTAGAATCGATGGAGGGTGTGTTTGGTGAAATTTTAGATGCCTTCAAACAAATTTGGGAAGCTGCAGCGAATGAGGTAAATGAAGATGTCAAATAAAGTAAAATCATCTATGTCTGGTGCTGTAGAAATGTTAAATGAGCTCCGTCGATCTCAGCTTGCTCTAGATACTACTGAAAATAAAGGTAATTTATCACGGCTTGATGCATATATTTCAAAATCCAAAGAACAAGTTGAAAAAAATCGATTGGAAATGAATTTGCCCGAATCAATATCTGAACCAACTCCGACTGAAAATGCTCATTATCAATCTCTTATGATAAAAGAGATCGAAACTTCTCTTATTGATCGATGGGAGCATAAAGATAGACCTGAAAATGAACTAGGTGATATTGAAGAGCTTGCTGAAACCTTTAAAAAGATTGGGCAACAACAACCTTGTATAGTTCGTAACTCTAAACAAACTACTGGGCGGTTTGAATTAATTGTTGGCGAACGCCGTTGGCGTGCAGCTGATATGATTGGGATGAAACTTAAAGTCATTATTAAAGATATTGACGATCATATCGCAGCACTGATACAAGCCATTGAAAATGATAAAAGGCAAGATATATCCGAATTTGCAAAGGGAATGAGTTACGCTGATAAAATTAATAAAAATATATTCTCGCAAAAAGACCTTATTGAGATATTAGGAATTTCTAAACAACAAGTCACTCGTTTATTATCTTATAACAAAATTCCTGACTCCTTATTTAACGCTATTTCTGATTTCAGAAAAGTGTCCTCCAGGACTGCATATGAATTAGTGCGGTTAGCCAATAAGAGTGAATTTAATTTACAGATACTACTTGAAATTTCAGAGAAGATTAGGGAGGGAAAAATTGGTGCAAACAGTATTGAAAAGCTTATTGATCAGCGAAATGCGGAAAATATCGTTATTCCCTTAAAAAATAAGAAAGTTACAAGTACTGATGGTAGACATCTGTTTACGTGGCGTTTAGATAACAATCAAATACCTTCAATTCATTTTCCAAAAGAAATCACTGGATTACTAAACAACGAATTAATCTCGATTGAAGACATAACTGATGGATTGAGAGAACATTTAATGAATATATTGGCAAATATTTCAAAGTCGCCACGCGGCGACTTAAACTCTGTGAGGGAAAATGAATGATTAAGTCATTATCAAATTAGTCGCCACGTGGCGACTCTAAATTAAAACCCCCGATTGCCACGGAGGTTTTTAAAAAACTCCCTAGAAAACTATTTAAAAATGAGGAAGCAAGTTAATGACACTACGTTCATTTGAAAAAAAATTTCCAATCCTTGGTAAAAATGTTTATATCGATGAACATGCCGTAGTCATTGGTAATGTCACCTTTGGAGATCATAGTTCAGTTTGGCCAATGGCTGTGATACGAGGAGATGTCAATGTTATTAAAATTGGTGCTTATACGAATATACAAGATGGCGCTATTTTACATGTTACCCATGCGAGTGAAATAGCAGGCCCGGGTTATCCTCTCGAGATTGGAAATTATGTAACAATTGGTCATCAAGCAGTGCTTCATGGTTGTAAAATTGACGATTTTTGTTTATTAGGAATAGGCAGCAGAATACTTGATGGCGCCTATTTAGAGCCTTATACATTGGTTGGGGCAGGGTGTTTGGTTCCTCCTCACAAAGTATTGGAATCAGGCTTTTTGTGGATAGGACAACCAGCTAGAAAAGCGCGACCTTTAACCCAAGCGGAAAGAGATTATTTTAAATATTCAGCCGAATATTATGCTAAGTTACATGAGCAATATCAATTAACATAATAGTATCTGTTGACAATTAAGTTTTCAAATTAAATCCAATTAATCCATCATATCCACCCTCTGCAAGATTGACGATTTCGTCTTTAGCTGGATGCGTAACTGGATCATGGAAGAAAGTATCCAATGCACTTTCATTTTCAAAATCAATGAAAAAAACATGAGTAAAAGCCTTATTAACACTTCTTTCATGAAAATCACATTCACCGCCAACAAAGTTGACAATCCCTGGTAACTTGTTTTTTAGTGCAATAAAATGAGCAAATGCTTGTTCTAGTGTCTGTTTGGTGGCACTGGGTTTTGTTTTAAACAAAATAGTATGTCTGATCATCTGTAGTACCTCAGGTTAGTTAATATATACCGCGCGGGGCAGGTCTGGGAGTAAGAATGCGAACACGTTGAGAAGGATCAGGGAAAGTGTTTTCCATTTCCTCTAACAACGGTTGTTTATTGATCTCATTCGGTGCTGGTTGAAAAAAGCACTGACAATTTACCTCACCCTCTTTATACTGAGAACTCCGCAGATCTCGCAAAAGGCAGGCGAGACATGGTAAACTAAGGGCAAGAGACGGTTCTGTGTAAGAAATAAGCAGGCAAAAGGACAA